>JAEEPS010000012.1 GCA_016284875.1 Salinivirgaceae bacterium
CGTTGAAGTGGTCTATCCTGGACTCGACGTGGTGGCAATGACATCGCTCAACGAAGGCACGCCCGTGAGCCTGATTGAAGCGCAGGCGGCCAACGTACCGATTGTCACTACCAATGTGGGCGGAATTGAAAATATTGTAATACAGAACGATACAGCCGTGCTTGCGGCCAACGGCGATGCCGATGATTTTGTCGAAAAACTGCTGCCCGTGGTCGAAAGCGCCGAAATGCGCCAACGAATGTCGGCCAACGGATGGACTTACGTGAAAGACAAATTCCACTACACGCGGCTTGTGGCCGATGTGGACAGGCTATATCAGGAACTGCTTGCCGACGCTGAAAAACAAAGCAAGCGGCAAAGGCATTTTTTTATAAATTCGCAACCTGAATGAAACGTTTAAAATCGATATCGCTAATTGTTGCCGCGCTTTGTGGATTGAATCTGATGCAAAGTTGCAAAGTATTGTACCCCAATCAGATGCTTAAAACCGATTCGGGCTACAATTTCGACGATGTTGAAGAGAACCAACCCGAATACGTCATCAATCTTTACGACAAACTCGATGTGCGCGTCTACACTAACAATGGCGTGCAACTAATTAATACAGAACAAGGTGGCGGGGCTATTCAGCAGAACACAAACACTGTGGGCTATCTGGTCGACAGCGACAGCACCGTGAAACTGCCAACCATCGGACGCGTGAAAGTGGCAGGAATGACCGTCACTGCCGCAGAAACGCTGCTTGAAGGAATGTACAAGCAGTATTATCAGGAACCATTTGTAAAAGTGAACGTTACCAACCGCCGCGTGATAATTTTCCGTTCAGGAAGCAGCAGCGGCAGCGTGCTCAACATCAACAACGAAAAGTTCACCCTGATTGAAGCACTGGCACAGGCTGGCGGCATCGACGACTTGGGCAAAGCCTACAGAATCAAGGTTTTGCGTGGCAACTTGAAGAATCCAAAAGTCTTTCTCTACGACATTTCGAGCATCGAAGACGTGAAAAAATCGAACCTTGTACTGCAATCGAACGACATAATCTACGTTGAAAGGCGTCCGCGATACGTCAACCGCACCCTTTCCGAAATAATGCCGTACGTGTCGATATTCAACACTGCGATACTTATCTATTTGACAGCAAAGAATTTATAAAGAATGAAACAAACTCGCATACCGCTGATTAATGACAATTTCGACTTGTCAATCTTTCTGCAGATTCTGCGCAAAGGCTGGTGGGTGTGCGCTGCGATGCTTCTGCTGTCGGGCACGGCCGCTTTCCTGTATATGCGCTACACGGCGCCGCTCTACGAGTCGTCGTGCGTGATTCAAATCAACGAAGAAGACCGCAACGCAAGTATGCTCAACTTCTCGAATCAGTACAACAAAACCGACCTGTCGAAAGTGCTCGAGTTGATGCGCTCGAAAGAGTTTCTGAAAAAGGCTTTGAGCGAGTTGCCGCTTGAGATTTCGTACTTCAACGAAGGCACGTTCATGTCGTTCGAGATGTACCCCGACACGCCTTTCAAAATTGAACTGGCATCGCATAATGGCGACCTTTACAACAAGCCGTTTTATGTTGATTTCGTTGATTCGCTGTCAGCAAAAATCACTTTTAAAAACGCAAGAAATGCTGGTTCACAAACAATTAAACTCGATGAGTGGGAACAGGTGGGTAACACTATGCTCAAGTGCTCGGTGAACAACCGAAAGGCCATCGACGAGCACGCATCGCGCCTTGGCGAACGCTACTTTGTGATTATCAACAACCCGAACAACATCATCAGCGAGCATAGCCGCAACCTTGACATCACGCTGCTCAACTCGGCCGCGCAGACCATCAAGATTACCTACGCAAGCCACAACGCCAACAAAACCTGGCACATTGTGAACACCATTGCTGAAGAGTATCTGAAATACGACGTTCGGAACAAGCGCGAGAGTTCGGCCAACATTCTGGCTTTCATCGACGAGCAACTGAAATCGATTTACAGCAGCCTTGACGAGACCGAAAAGCAGATTCAGTCGTTCAAAAAAGAGAACAAGATTAAGTCGCAAAACGGCCCCGCAGTGAGCGCTTCGACGCAGAAAATTGAGAGCCTTGAAGAAAAAGTCAGCGAGATTGACTACGAACTGCTTGCTATTGAGCAAATTAAGGCAAAACTTGAAGCGGGCGGCGACATCAACACCTACGAGATGCAGGCTGCGCTGGCTGGAACCAAAGCCGCACAGACAATGGGCAACATCCTGGCCAATCTGCAACGCATAATCGACGAACGTCAGCAACTGCTTAACAGCCTGACAATCGACAACATAAAGGTGAAACAAGTTGAGAAGCAACTCGACAATCAGATTACGCTCACCATCGATTTTGTGAGTACCATTCTCACCCGTATGCGCGAGCAACGCGCTGAATATCAAGTGCAAATCAGCGAACTTGAAAAATGGCTGTTCAACGAGAAAAACTACGACGAACTTGAATACGCACGTCTGCAACGGATGTACGATGTGAATCAGACCTACTATAACCAACTGATTGACAAGAAGGCAGAGTATCTGATTTCGCAGGCGGGCTACATCTCGCGCAACACCATTCTTGAATCGGCCACAATGCCTGTTGAGCCTATATCGCCCAAAGCGGGCAGCATCTATCCCGTATTCATTCTGCTTGGGTTGATTATTGGTTGCATCTATTTGATTATCCGCTATTTAGTATATAATGAAATTACATCGGCGAGCATGGTGCAAAACTACACCAAGGCACCGATTCTGGGTGTTATTCCGCAGTATGAAGACCCCGTTGATGTGTCGCAACTGCTGGTGATGAAAGACCCGCATTCGCCTTTCTCTGAAGCATTTAGGTCGATACGGTCAAACCTGCAATTCATTTCGCACGGCGCCGAAGCCAACATTCTGACCGTGTCGTCGACCATCTCGGGCGAAGGCAAGACGTTTGTGGCCATCAACCTTGCGGGCATCATCGCCACATCGGGCAAAAAGGTGGTTCTGCTCGACCTTGACTTGCGCCGCCCGCGCATCCATCAGGGTTTCAAAGTTGAGAACCAATGCGGTATCAGCACCATTCTGATTGGCCGAAACAAGATTGAAGATTGCATCCATCACACTGAAATTGAGAACTTTGATTTCATTACGGCAGGGCCGATTCCGCCCAATCCGTCGGAATTGGCGGGCAGCAAAGAGATGGACAATCTGGTTGACGAACTTCAGAAAAAGTACGACATCATCATCATCGATACACCGCCTGTGGGCATTGTGTCGGACGCTGTAGTTAGTTTGCACAGAGCCACTTATCCGATTTATGTGATGAAAGTGGGCGTGTCGAAACGGCAGTTTATTGAGAACGTGAACCTGCTGCGCACTGAAAAAGGAATGGAATATCTGTCGATAATTCTGAACGGCGCCAACATAAAAACGCATTCCTACAACGGTTACGGGTACGGCTATGGTTACGGATACGGCTATGGCTACGGCGAGACAAAAAAGAAAACTCGGCACTTGTTCGGTGCCCAAAAATCGGTTTAGCGGACTATGACTTTATATTTTAGCATATTTTTTCTGTCGGTTTTTTGTTTGACAATGGGCGTGCACGCTTTTTTCTTGTCGCGTTCGCAACGTCAAAACATTAAGAAACACAATATTACAGGCGAGCGATGGGCGTCGCAGCGCAAACCGATGCTTGGCGGCGTCGGTTTTTTTGCGGGCTTTGCGATAGGTGTTCTGGGATGGATTATCTTTGGCTCTCGTTCGGCGCAAACGGTTGACGGGCAACTGGTTGCTGGTATTTTGGCAGCTGTCAGCCTGGCGTTTGTGATGGGGCTGATTGACGATGTTTTCAACACTTCGCCAATGTTCAAGTTTGCGATGCAGTTTGCCGTGGGCGCGATTTTGATTGTGTGCGGAATCTATATTCGGATATTTGATAATCAGTGGCTTAATTATGCATTAACTCTGTTTTGGGTTGTCGGCATAATGAACTCGCTCAATATGCTCGACAATATGGATTCCGTCACCAACACAATGTGCGTGATTGTGCTTGCGGGCATTCTGGTGATGCTGCTATCGCCTGCGCGCGATATGTTTTTTGTTCTGCTGATTTTGTCCACACTTGCTTCAATGATAGCCTTTTACAAGTTTAACTGGCATCCGTCGAAGATGTATATGGGCGACAACGGCTCGCAGTTTTTGGGCGCGTTTATGGCCATTATGAGCATCCGCTACCTGTGGAATCCTGCAGCGGCCGAACTGTCGAACCCCGTCTATCCGTTTCTGATTGTCTATCTGGCATTTCTGGTGCCTATCACCGATACCGCCACCGTCACCATCAACCGCCTGATGCGCGGTCAGTCGCCGTTTGTCGGCGGCACCGACCACACCACGCATCACCTGTCGTACCGCGGCTTGAGCGACCGTCAGGTGGTTTGCCTGCTGGGCGCCATCAACATTGTTTCGGCGTCGGTGGCAGTGTGGTTCCTGCTGATGCCGCCAAAACAAGCGTGGCCGCTGTGGATGGCAGGCTGCGCCGCAGTTGTGGTGTCGGGGTTGCTCTACGCCAACACAAAGGTTACCAAACCCAAACAGAAAAAATAATGTAGGGACGCGATTCATCGCGTCCGTTCGTGCAATTCGCAAATTATGAAAAATCAGATAATTACAATTATAGTTTCAGCGTTGGTTTCGGCCGCCGTGGCGTTTGCCGTGGTGCGGTTTTTCCAAACGCCCAACGAGTTCACCGTCAGTCAGGTTACCGATGCGGTGCCAATGCCTGACAATCTGACTTTTATGGGCGAGACGGTGCCAATCCACAACTTCGACACCCGCGAGAGCCTTGACCGCGAGTTGCAGGTGAACCGCCTTTGGCACTCGCAAACCATTCTGATGCTCAAACGCGCCCATCGCTATTTTCCTGTCATTGAGCCGATTCTGAAAGGAAATGACGTTCCCGACGACTTGAAGTACATTGCCGTTATTGAGAGTTCGCTGATGAACGTGGTGTCGCCGTCGGGCGCCAAAGGATTCTGGCAGTTTCTGGGCGGCACGGCAAAAGATTTCGGCCTTGAAGTTAACGACGAAGTTGACGAGCGTTACAATCTTGAGAAATCGACCATCGCCGCAATCGCGTACTTCAAGCGAATGAAAGACAAGTTCGGCTCGTGGACAATGGCCGCGGCGTCGTACAATATCGGCGGCAACGGCCTGGCCAAATTCGCGGGGCAGCAAAAGAGCAACAACTACTATGACCTTGTGCTCGGCGAAGAAGCGGGACGATACGTTTTCCGCGCCATCGCCATCAAACAGATAATGGAAAATCCTGAAACATACGGATTTGCAATGCCGAAAGACGAACTCTATCAGCCGATTCCCTACTCGGTTGTGGAAGTTGACAGCACCATTGCCGATATGGCCGACTTCGCCTTTGAGCACGGCACTAACTACAAGATGCTCAAACTGATGAACCCCTGGCTTCGCAGCACAAAACTCACCAATCCGAAGCGCAAAACGTACTCGATAAAAATCATCGACCCGAAGTATCGGATTGTTGAAACTGACACGTCGCTGTTCGTCTTGCCGCAAGACATTGAACTGAATTAGCCCCTATTTGGCGCCCGCCACCGCCGAACAATGCCCCAAATCATCAAAAAAAATCATCGCCGCCCGCTATAAACGATTGATTTTTTGACTAATATCGCCCATCGATTTTCTAATCGAAAAAACAGCGCTTATTGATAAATAGTAAAAAATACAATTTATATTTGAGTGGCTGATTTTCGGTTACGAGAGTCGGATTTAAAAAAAACAAACGTTTGCTTTGGCAGACACAATTACTACTAAACTAAATACTTTTAAAATGAAAAAGGTTTTATTTGCATTGAGTGCCCTGGCTATGGTTGCCTGCACTTCGAAACAGCAATGCCAACTTCCGCTTGCCGACAAGGCAAATTTCGCGAAAGAAGTTGACGGAAAACAAGTTAGTTTGTTCACCATTAAGAACGATGCTGGCGTGACAGCACAAATCACCAACTACGGCGGACGTATTGTCAATCTTTTCGTTCCCGACAAAAACGGTGCTTTTCAGGATGTTGTGATGGGTTTCGACAACCTTGACCAATATCAGTCATCGAATGACGGCCTTTACTTTGGCGCGCTCATCGGCCGCTACGGCAACCGCATCGGTGGCGCATCGTTCAAGATTGGCGAAGAGACTTTCAATGTTGACGCCAACGAACGCCGCAACTCACTGCACGGTGGCAAGAAAGGTTATTTTGCAGTGGTTTGGGACGGCAAACAACTCAACGACAGCACTTTGGAACTGTCTTACCTGTCGGCTGACGGCGAAGCAGGTTTCCCTGGCAACCTGAACGTGAAGGTTGTTTACACCATCACCAAATGCAACGCCATCAAGATTGAGTACTTTGCTGAGACTGACAAACCGACCGTTTGCAACCTTACAAACCACTCGTTCTTCAACCTTTCGGGCGACGCTTCGACAACCATCAACGACCACGTGTTGATGATTAACGCCGACAGTTACACCCCTGTTGACTGGTCGCTGATTCCGACTGGCGAAATTGCTTCGCTCGACAACACCCCGCTCGACTTCCGCACACCGACTGCCGTTGGTGCCCGCATCGACAGCGTTCGTGGCGGATATGACCACAACTATGTTCTGAACGACTCGGCTAAATGCTGCAAGAGCGGCCTGACACTTGCCGCTACAGTTACAAGCCCTGTTTCGGGCATCACAATGAAGGTGCTCACCAACGAGCCTGGTCTGCAATTCTATGCAGGCAACTTCATCTCTGGCAAAGAGACTGGCAAATACGGCAAACTCTATCCACGCCGCGGCGCTCTCTGCCTTGAGACTCAACACTTCCCCGACAGCCCGAACAAAGAGAACTTCCCGTCGGTTGTGCTGAATCCTGGTGAGAAATACTACAGCGTCTGCGTTTACGCCTTCTGCAACAAAGAGTGCTGCGAGAAAGACGGCAACAAAGAATGCTGCGAGAAAGAAAATTGCGAGAATAAGTAAATCAACAATTTACAATACGTAATAATCAAAACAATTTTTTATGAGACAAATTTTAGACAGTTTGGCTAACAACGGTTTCGCGGTTGCCGACTACGCTGTGTTCATCGTCTACATTTTGATTCTTGTGGGCTGCGGCGTGTTCATCCCGAAATGGATGGCCAAAAAGAAAGGTGCCAACGGCGCCGAAAACTCAAAGGACTACTTCCTTGCAGGTAACTCATTGACTTGGTGGGCGGTAGGTGCTTCGCTGATTGCAGCCAACATCTCGGCTGAACAGTTCATCGGAATGTCGGGCTCGGCTTACGCTTCGGGCATCGCCATTGCGGCTTACGAACTGATGGCCGCCGCAACTCTGCTTGTTGTGGCCAAATTCCTTCTGCCTGTGATGATTAAAAAGAACATCTTCACCATCCCGCAGTTCTTGAGCGACCGCTACAACTGGGGCGTTGGTCTGGCGTTCTCGTCGTTCTGGCTGTTCCTTTATGTGTTCATCAACCTGACATCGGTGGCTTGGCTTGGCGCTTTGGCTATCAAACAGATTCTCGGTCTGCCGACAATCATCGGAATGTTCGGAATGGATATGACACTGGTGGGTATCATCTTGATTCTCTACCTGATAGCAGGTGCTTACTCAATCTACGGTGGTCTGGCGTCAGTTGCCTGGACCGACGTTATGCAGGTTACATTCCTGGTTGGTGGCGGCCTTATCACGGCTTACTTCACACTCGATTTCATTGCTCCGCTTCTGGGTGCCGACGGCGCAGTTTCGGCTCTTGGCGCAGTTATGGACAAACTTGGAACCATCGAAGGCGACAAGCACTTCAACCTTGTGGTTGACCGCAACAGCGGACTTTATCCGAACATCACCGACGACCCGTACTTCACTCTGCCTGGTCTGGCTCTGATTATCGGCGCGCTCTGGCTGACTAACATCGGCTACTGGGGCTTCAACCAATACATCATTCAGAAAGGTCTGGCCGCAAAGAGTCTCGACGAAGCAAAGAAAGGCCTTCTGTTCGCCGCTTTCCTGAAGATTTTGATTCCGTTCATCGTCTGCATTCCTGGTGTTTGCGCATTCCTTATCTGGCAGCATCCCGACTTGCTGAGCGGCTCAATCGACCTGCACGGAACCATCGAGCGTTCTGACGACGCTTATCCGTTCCTTATCCGCAACTTCACGCCTGTTGTTGTGAAAGGTCTGTCGTTTGCCGCATTGACCGCCGCCGTCATCTCGTCGCTGGCTTCAATGTTCAACTCAACATCGACCATCTTCACAATGGACGTTTACAAGAAGTTCATCAACAAGGAAGCGTCGGAACGCAAACTCGTGAGCGTTGGCCGTATCACTTCAATCGTGGCTCTGCTGCTGGCTTTGGTGGCTGTTTACCCGATTATGGGCGGTGCCGACCAAGCGTTCCAAATCATTCAGGAATACTCTGGATTCGTTTATCCTGGCGTGGTTGTAATCTTCGGACTTGGCCTGCTGTGGAAACGTTCGTCGGGTCCTGCCGCTGTTGTGGCAGCCATCGGCACGTTCTTCTTCAGCATCCTGTTCAAGTTCATTATGCCTGAAACGCCGTTCCTGCTTCGTATGGGCTATGTGTTTATGGTTCTGGTTGTTCTGTTCATCGGAATTTCGATTTTCTGCAACAAGAAGAACGAAGTTGCCGCTGCCGAAATGGACGGTCAGACTGTCGAAATGCAGCGCACCTGGTCGAACATCCTGCTCGGTGTTGGCGCTATCTGCCTGATACTCGGCATTGTACAGTTGTTTGCTAAAATTGAATTCCTGCAGATTTACGGCTTCGAAGCCATCTTCTTCCTTGCCGCAATGCTGCTCACGCTGGGCTTCTACCTGCGTTCGAACGCCAACGACTCGGTTCAGGACCACAAGGCTGTTGGTACCGACCTTGAACTGTTCCACACCGACAAGGTGTTCAACATTGGCGCTCTGGCAGTTATAGCAATTTTGGCTGTTCTCTACATTGCTTTGTGGTAGAATTGGCCCGACTTATTGTTGAATAATAGTGACTGCTGTTTTCGATGTCGCAATGTCGGGAACAGCAGTCTTTTTTAAATAAAATATTGAACGATATGGATTTACAAGAATTGAAAGAAAAAGTGTTCCGTGCCAATCTCGACCTTGTGAAACAGGGACTCGTGATTTTCACCTGGGGCAACGTTTCGGGCATCGACCGTGAAAAAGGCCTTGTGGTTATCAAGCCTTCGGGCGTGTCGTACGACGAAATGAAGGCTTCAGATATGGTGGTTGTCGATTTGCAGAGTGGCAAGGTTGTCGAAGGCGACCTGAATCCGTCGAGCGACACCCCAACGCATCTGGCTCTATACAAGGCTTTTCCGAACATTAAGGGCGTTGTGCACACACACTCAACCTATGCTACAGCGTTTGCGCAGGCTGGCCGCGACATTCCGAATATCGGCACCACTCACGCCGACTATTTCTACAAGGACATTCCCTGCACCCGCGATATGACAAAGGCCGAAGTTGAAGGTCAGTATGAGTTGGAAACAGGCAATGTGATTGTTGACGAGTTCTTGAATATCAGAAAGATAAATCCCGACCACACGCCTGGCGTTCTGGTCAAGAACCACGGCCCGTTCTCGTGGGGCACATCGCCCGACAACGCCGTCTACAACGCCAAAGTAATGGAACAATGCGCTAAAATGGCGTTTGTGGCGTTTTCGGTGAATCCGAACACAACAATGAATCCGTTGCTTATCGAGAAACACTATAGCCGCAAGCACGGACCAAACGCTTACTACGGACAAAAAGGACAAAAACATTAATTATCATATAATTAAATCAAAAAAAATAAAATTATGAGCAAAGCATTTGAAAATCTTGAAATCTGGTGGGTAACTGGTGCGCAGTTACTGTATGGTGGCGGCGCTGTTGTTGCAGTTGACAGCCACTCAAAGGAAATGGTTGAAGGCTTGAATAAGAGCGGCAACATTCCCGTGAAAATAGTTTATAAAGGCACGGCCAACTCTTCGAAGGAAGTTGAAGACGTGATGAAGGCCGCCAACAACGACGCAAAGTGCGCGGGCATTATCACTTGGATGCACACTTTCTCGCCCGCAAAAATGTGGATTAAAGGTCTGCAGGCGCTCGAAAAACCGCTGCTGCACTTCCACACACAGTATAACGCCGAAATTCCTTGGGACAAAATCGATATGGATTTTATGAACCTGAACCAATCGGCTCACGGCGACATTGAGTTCGGACATATCTGCACCCGTATGCGCGTGGCCCGCAAGGTGGTTTGCGGCTATTGGAAAGACGCGCAGGCTCAGAAGCAGATTGCCGTTTGGGCTCGTGTAGCTGCAGGCGTGGCCGACGCTCACAACGTCCGCTGCCTGATGTTCGGTATGAATATGAACAACGTTGCCGTTACCGATGGTGACCGCGTTGAGTTCGAGCAACGTCTGGGCTATCACGTTGATTACTATCCTGTTTCGTCATTGATGGAGTATTTTAAGAAAGTAACCGACAAAGAAGCCGACGAACTTGTTGAAGAGTATAAGAAACTCTATACCATTAAGATAGACGAGTCGGGCGAGAAGGTTTACTGGGAAAAAGTGAAGAACGCCGCTAAAGCCGAAATCGCTTTGCGCCGCGTGCTCAAAGACGAAGGCGCAACCGCTTTCACTACCAACTTCGACGACCTTGGCGACGCAAATATCGACGACCCGAACTTTGTCGGCTTCGACCAAATTCCTGGTCTGGCATCGCAGCGCTTGATGCAGGAAGGCATCGGCTTTGGCGCTGAAGGCGACTGGAAGACAGCCTGCCTCTGCCGCACTCTGTGGGTTATCCAACAGGGAATGCCGAAGGGTTGCTCGTTCTTGGAAGACTACACGCTGAACTTTGCTGGCGATCGCAGTTCGTGCCTGCAGAGCCATATGCTCGAAATCTGCCCGCTCATTGCTGTCGATAAACCGAAATTGGAAGTTCACTTCCTCGGCATCGGCATCCGCAAGCAGCAGACAGCCCGTCTGGTGTTCACATCGAAGACAGGCCGCGGCATCAAGGCCACCGTTGTCGACCTTGGCAACCGCTTCCGTCTTATCAGTCAGGAAGTTGAGTGCATTGAGCCGAAACCAATGCCTAAACTTCCCGTTGCATCGGCCTTGTGGGTTCCGCAACCGACATTCGAGATTGGCGCTGGCGCCTGGATTTTGGCTGGCGGTACGCACCACAGCGCATTCTCGTACGACATCGACGAAGAGTATTGGGAAGATTTTGCTGAAATGACTGGCATCGAGTATGTCCGCATCAACAAAAACACCAACCTCGGCGATTTCAAACAGACACTGCGCAACAACGAAGTGTACTATATGCTGAATAAATCACTGAAATAGTTTTGTATCACCACGGTTTATACAACGGAATGTTTATTAACCACGGAAAACACAGAAAGCACGGAATATTGTGTTTTTTGAAAAAACACAAAACAAGAAACACGAATTAATTCGTGTTTCTTTTCCGTGAGTTCGGTGAATAGGGTTGAAATTCAATGTGACGAATGATATACGAAGAAGAAAGTTATTTGCTCAACAAAGCAATGTTCGAAGTTCATAGGAAACTTGGTCCTGGATTGCTTGAAAAAGTATATCAAGAAGCGTTGGCGATTGAACTTCAACTTCGTGGTATTCCGTTTGAAAGGGAAAAGAGTTTTCAAATAGTTTATAAAGGTCACACATTGACACAAAAATATATTGCTGATTTTGTGTGTTTTGGAAAGATAATAGTTGAGTTGAAAGCGGTGAAGGAATTGAACGAAACTCACCGTGCGCAACTTATTAATTATCTGAAAATTACTGGATATAAACTCGGACTTTTGCAAAATTTCAACAAGGCCGATATGGGACCTGCCGAAAGAATTGTGAATTAAATTTTTCCGTGTTTTTCGTGTGTTCCGTGGTATAAAATTGAAAAGCAATGAACGCAAAACAAACAATAGAGACAGGAAAAGCCATCTTGGGAATCGAATTCGGTTCTACAAGAATCAAAGCCGTATTGATTGACGGCGACAACAAACCTATCGCGCAGGGCTCGCACGAGTGGGAAAACCAACTCGTCGACGGTCTGTGGACATACAGCATCGACGCCATTTGGGGCGGACTGCAGGATTGCTACGCCAACCTTCGCGCCGACGTTAAACAACAGTATGGTGTTGAGATTGAGAGTCTTGCGGCTATCGGCATCAGCGCAATGATGCACGGCTATATGGCTTTCGACAGCAAACAGCAGATTCTGGTGCCGTTCCGCACGTGGCGCAACACCAACACTGGTCAGGCGGCTGCCGAACTGTCGAAGTTATTCAACTACAACATTCCGCTTCGCTGGTCGATTTCGCACCTCTATCAGTGCATTCTGAATGGCGACAAGCACGTTTCCGACATCGATTTTCTGACCACGCTGGCAGGTTACATCCACTGGCAACTCACAGGCGAGAAGGTCCTTGGTGTGGGCGATGCGTCGGGAATGATTCCTGTCGACCCGAAAACCAAGACCTACGACGCCGCAATGGTTGAGAAGTTCGACAAACTGATTGCGCCAAAGAAGTTGGGCTGGAAGTTGCTCGACATTCTGCCAAAATCGCTTAACGCGGGTGCCGACGCAGGAAAACTCACCGCTGAAGGTGCCAAACGTCTCGACCCATCGGGACACCTGAAGGCAGGCATTCCACTCTGTCCGCCAGAAGGCGACGCCGGAACCGGAATGGTTGCCACCAATGCCGTGAAACAGCGCACTGGCAACGTATCGGCCGGAACATCATCGTTCTCAATGATTGTGCTCGAGAAAGAACTCTCGAAACCTTATGAGATGATTGATATGGTGACAACCCCCGACGGCAGCCTGGTGGCAATGGTGCACTGCAACAACTGCACGAGCGACCTGAACGCCTGGGTGGGCCTATTCCGCGAGTTCGAAGAATTGATGGGTATGAAGGTTGATATGAACGAACTCTTTGGCAAACTCTACAACAACGCGCTCACTGGCGATGCCGATTGTGGCGGATTGCTCTCGTACAACTACATCTCGGGCGAACCTGTTACCGGTCTGGCCGAAGGACGACCACTGTTTGTGCGCTCGGCAAACGACAAGTTCACACTTGCCAACTTTATGCGCGCGCACCTTTACGGCTCGGTTGGCGTGCTCAAACTCGGCAACGACATCCTGTTCAAGCAAGAGAACGTGAAAGTTGACCGCATCACTGGCCACGGCGGCTTGTTCAAGACCAAAGGCGTTGGACAGCGTGTGCTTGCAGCCGCTATCAACTCGCCAATCTCGGTTATGGAAACCGCTGGCGAAGGTGGCGCCTGGGGCATTGCCCTGTTGGCTGCGTATGCCGTCAATAATGCTCAAAACCAATCACTTGCCGATTGGCTCGACGCAAAAGTCTTTGCCGGAAACACTGGCGTTGAGATTGCCCCGACCGCCGAAGATGTTGCAGGTTTCAACCGCTACATCGAGAACTACAAGGCGGGCCTGGCCATTGAAAAAGCCGCTGTTGAAGCGAAGAAGTGATGACAATGGGCAATTGACAGTTGACAATTGACAATTATAATAAGTAGTTGACTGAATATCAGAGAAAAAGCGACATTGGGTTCAATGTCGTTTTTTTTGTGCTGTTGACGCAAGTTAGTTGCTTATAATCTTTTTCTCAATTCCACATTCAAATTCTCACGCCCATAATCACTACGTCATCGGTCTGGTTGCTGGCGGGACCGCGCCACTCTTCGTAAACGACGTTCAGAATCTTTTTTTGTTCAGCCATTGGCTGTTTGTGGATTTCGAGCAGCAACTCACGCAGGCGTTTGCTCATGAATTTCTTGCCGGTTTCAACACCGAACTGGTCCTGGAATCCGTCGGAGAAGGTGTAGATGCAGTCGCCGTGATGGATGTCGATAGTGGTGCATTGGAACGGGGCTAGGCTTTCGTGTATACCGACGGGCATTCGGTCGGCTTTAAGCACCTGCACCTCGTTGTCGCGGATGAGCACAAGTGGATTGTTGGCGCCAGCGTAGGACAGTTTCATCAGTTTCTCGTTAACCACATAGGCCGCTACATCCATACCGTCGCGGCTGCGGTCGTTCAAGTCGACTTGTGCAGATGGGTGCTCGGCATCGTGAAGAGCAGTGTGGACATCGGCCCGTTGGCGCAGATTTGTGATGATGGCCTCGCGCAAGTGATTCAGTATCATGTCGGGGCTAACCTCCTGACCGACAATGTAATTCAGATTGGCCATTCCCAACACGCTCAAGAATCCGCCAGGCACGCCATGACCTGTGCAGTCGGCCACAATGCTCACTTTGTTGTCGCCAAACTGGCCCACCCAATAGTAGTCGCCGCTGACAACATTTCGCGGTTTGTAGAGCACAAAATAGTCGGGGAAGATGGTGCCGATGGTTTTCGACGGCGTGAGCAGCGACCGCTGGATTCGGCGGGCATAGTTGATGCTGTCGTGAATCTCCTTGCTCTGCTCTTTGATGGTCTCGGCCTGCGCCAGAATCTCCTCTTTCTGTTCGACAAGTAAATCGTTCTGTGCCTGAATCTCCTCTTTCTGTTCGGTCAGCAAGTCGTTTTGCGACTGAATCTCCTCCTTTTGCTCGGCCAGAAGTTTGTTTTGCTCGGCCAGAAGAGCGTTTTTCTCCGAAACCATAGCATGTGCTTTATGTTTGATATGTAGCATTCTGGCAATATAGAATATCAAAAGAAGGAATAATCCCAAGCCACCAATGAGCGAGATGTTTACAATGCGCATCCGACGGCGTTCGGCGGCGTGAAGTTTCTCTTCGTTTTCACGCTTCAGAGCCTCAATCATCCTCGTGCGTTCAACCTCAGCGTTTTTTATAGAGTTGAGGGTGTTCTCGTTCACCTGCGCCGACTTATACTCGTCATACTTCTCGAAGTTACTAAGAGCATTTTTATAGTCCTTAAGTTGCAAATAAACTTCATAAAGACGTCGGTGATAGGTTAACAAGTCGGTGGCAGGAGTGTCCTCATCAAAAAAACTCTTTAGTTTCAATAAGTTATCCAAGGCATCAGTATGTCTGTCAAAAAACATGAGATAGTCGACGTAAGTGTAGCGGTCAAGAAGATAACTAACAGGGTCACCCACCTCTAGATTATAATTCCCCACTTTCTTGAGATACATATTGCAACTGTCGGCAAATGCTATTTTGCCTGTCAGTTTCGCCATTTTGATGTATGATACGGCAAGGTCGGAGTAAGCCCAGTATTTCTGTGTTATATAGTTTTCATTATCAATTTTTTTTGATTCGAACAAGCCTATCGACTTTTTCAAATTTTCGATGGCACTGCTGACTGTTGAGTCTGATTTGTTGGTAAATAATTTGCCTATGCATCGGTAGAAACTGGCCATTTCAAGCGTGTCGTTTGAAATGGTGGCATACGACAAAGCCTTTCGGTAGTTTTCCTCGGCATTGACATACAGTTTCATGTGCATATACACGTCGCCTAAATCCTTGTAGGTTCCGGCAATACCAGATGTGTCTTCCAGGGTGATGAAAATATTCAGTGCCCGGTTGAAAAAGTAGAAGATGCTGTCGGGCATGTTCAAATCCTCGTAGCACAGTCCTGCTCCAAGACACGCTTGAGCAACGTATAAGTTTTTTGCCGAGTCGTCGTACACATGCATTGCCTTGAATGTATAATTAAGTGCATCACGGGCATCGTCCTTTATGTAATAGGCATAGCCGAGTTCGTAATAATCCGAGGATAATAATGCGGAATCAGTTGATTTGCAGTATTCTAGCGAGAGTGCGGCATATTTCATTATAGTGTCGATATTGTCGGAAGCGGCTGCCATTTTGCAGTATTTTTTTGCCTTCTCAATATCAGGTTGCCTTTTTTTTATGACGATGGGCATGCCGTTAAAGGTTGATTGTTCTGGTTCGGCAAAAGCAATGGAATCTTGGACTTGGTCTTGAGGATAAGCCGTCCGCGGTAGCAAAAACAAAACCAACACCAACACCGTCAGAAAAGCGAAAAATTGCCTTAATAACGGAGTGCGTCTTATAATTTTGTTTGCGCTAAAATTGCTCATATACAATTCCAAATGGTAAACAAATTTATAAAAAATGATTTGAAAAAGCCAAAAATAACACCTAAACCCTCACACCCATAACCACCACATCGTCGGTTTGGTTGCTGGCGGGGCCGCGCCACTCTTCGTAGGTGCGGTTCAGAATCTCTTTCTGCTCGGCCATTGGGCGTTGGTGGATTTCGAGCAGAAGTTCGCGGAGGCGCTTGCCCATAAACTTATGGTCGGTGCCGTTGCCAAACTGGTCCTGATAGCCGTCGGAATAGGTATAGATGCAGTCCCCGTGCTGCAATTCAACAGTCGTGCTCACAAACGGGTTGAGCCGTGCGTATATGCCCACAGGCATCTTGTTGGCTTTCAGCAATTGAACTTCGTTGCCACGAATAAGAACCAGCGGATTGTTGGCGCCCGCAAATGTGAGCGTCATCTGCCGCTCGTTCACAACGTAAACTGCCGCATCCATTCCGTCGGTGCTGCGGTCGATGGCCGAGTCGGGCTCCCCGTCGTCGTGCAGGGCGGTGGGGGCATCGTCGTTCTGGCGCAGATTGGCAATAATGGCTTCGCGCAAGCGGTTTAGTATGGCATCGGGGCTAACATTCTGACTTACAATGTAATTCAGGTTGGTCATTCCCAACACACTCATAAAGCCGCCAGGCACGCCGTGGCCTGTGCAGTCGGCCACAATGCACACTTTGTTGTCGCCAAACTGGCCCACCCAGTAATAGTCGCCGCTGACAACGTTGCGCGGTTTGTATAGCAGGAAGTGGTCGGGGAAAATTTGCGATATGGTTTCGGCTGGCGTGAGCAGCGAGCGCTGGATTCGCCGTGCGTAGTTGATACTAGCCTGAATCTCATCGCGTTGCGCCTCAATGGTGTCGCGCTGCGCCACAATTTCGTTTTTCTGCTCTTCCAGAAGCGTGTTTTTGGCGGCAAGTTCGGCATTGGCTTTGTGCTTGATATGCAGCATTCTAACAACAAACACCACCAGCAGCAGCACCAGCGCAAGACCAAAAACGAGCGCCACAATCGTAGTGTGCATCCGTTTCTCGTCGGCCTCAAAAACTTGTCTGTCAGCCTCGCGCTGCACGCGCTCCACTTCGGCGGCGCGGTCGGCTTCAACTTTTGCCATAAAACGCGCGTTCTCCTCAACGTTGTTTTGCGTCAGAAAGTCGATATATTGCAGAAGGTGGCCGTATGCCGTGCGGTAATCGCCCATGAGCGAGTAAATCTTGTGCATTTTTTTGTGATAGTCCGACGGGTCTTTCTGCAAAAGCGAATCGGCACTGATAAAATCGAGTGCCTTGCGATATTGCTTGCGTTGAATCAGATAGCGGATATATATATCGCTTTTAACAGAAGATAAGATAGTTGACGAGTTCTCCACCTTTTGGAAATAGTGGTAGCAACTGTCGGCGTAACGAATGTCGCCAGTTCCTTCGGAAATGCCAAGAAGCGTGCCCGCAAGCCCAAGGTATGCCTGGTCGCGCGCCGCATTAACTATGCCGAGCGAATCGAACAAGTGGGCCGATTTCCGCAGACAATCAATGGCTTTCAGGTTGATTTCGTCGGAATGGCGCTTTTCAGCCAAACCGCCGTAGAAATAGCCGAGTTGGCAAAACACAATTGCTTGTATGGTGTGATTGTGCGCGAGTCTGCTCAACTCTGCGGCTTTCTGGTAATTTTCCTCTGCCGTCTGGTCATATCCCAAATCCTGCATTATGACGCCAAATATGCGATAACAGTTTGCAAGATTTGCGGTATCTTTTATTTGCTCGCTCATTTTCAGTGCTTTATCCAACTGATTAAGCCTTGCGTCCGCTGCCTCCAAAACTTCAAGCGAGGCTATAAAAAGTCGAATCATTGTGGCGGTGTCTTTCGCTTTTTCGCTGATTTCCAGGGCTTTGTTGTAATAGAACCTGGCGCTGTCGTCTTGCTCTTTTTCGTAATATTCGTTGGCTTTCTGTATGAAAAATTTCAATTTGTTTTGCCCATCGCTTTGCGCCACAACGTTTTTGGCCGACACCGTAAGCAGTGCGGCAAAGCAAATTATAATCCGTACGATTGAAGCCATAACCCAACGATTTTGCAGTGCTAATATAGAATTTTATTGGCTGAAAATAAGCCATCGGTTGCAAATCAGCCGATAAAAAGACGCTGCGGCTTGCCGAATGTGACGGTTGAGGCGGGGTAGAAAAACTTTTTTCTGATGTTCAAAAATTGCCTTTCACGCATTTGAAAAAAAACTCTATCTTTGTAATTATCAATTTACAATACTAACGTAAAACCTAAAATAGTTTGCTTATGAAAACAATCAGACATTGGGCTTTGGTGGCTGTATTGCTGCTGCCCGCAATCTTTCAATCGTGCTATATCAAGGACATGATTGATGAGTTGGAGAACACAGAAAATGATGATTACTACAGTTCTTATTCCAACGATATCGGCGGAAAAACAACCGAGTACGGCACAAGTTCGTGGGCTGCGATGGCCGAGAAAGTTCCGTTTATCAACAAGTTTGAGGCTCTGGGCAGCGATTTGAATTACTGCACAGTTGAGACTGGTGTGCGCGATGGCAGCCGAATTGAGGAAATAACTTTTTCGCGCGCAACAACCGACGATGAGGCTGTGGCCTACATCAAAAAAATGGCGGCTGACGGCTATGTCTTCACGTACGCTGACAATATGATGAAGGGATACAAGATTGATTCAGAAGGTATTAAGTACGAGTTTGAATATGGCGACAATTATTATCGCTATCGGAAGACCGAAATCAGCAGTCTCAAAAAAGAGAGTGAGCAGAAGCAGTATGCCGAAGATTTGAAAAACAACTCTAACACAAAACTGTTCACAAGTTGGTCGCAGATAAAAGAGTCGTCGCCGTGGCTTGAGATATTCCCCGAAGTGGGCGGTATTTGCAAAATGAGCACGACGGGCAATTCGGGCAACGAGGTAAAACTCTATGGCGAAGTTAATTATGAGACTCTTAACAAATTGGTTGATAAGGCAATAGCCAATGGTTTTGAAAAGACTAACTGGGGCGAATTGTTGGTTAAGGAAATCAACGGCAACCTTTACACAATGGATATCAGCAAATACGATTGCCTGACATTCCAACGTGTTTTGGGCGGCGATAATAACGGAAATAATGATATTCCAGAAAATCCGTCACAACCTGAAAATCAAGAAAATAACAATAACCAGAACACCGAGGCGCCTGTCGATAACGGCACTCCCGAAGAAAACAACGGCGAGAATAATGGCGAGAACGAAGGGAATGGGGAAGAAGAGAATAACGAGCAAATATCGCCTGATGATTTCAATGCCGACGGCGATGTTGACTGGCAAGATAAATTCTTCAAACTGGCTTCTACAGAGGGAGTTAGCACCAGAACCCGCAAAACATATAATGGAGAAGTTTATCTCTACAATTTCTCATCATCGAAAGGAGGCATTCAGATTTACGATTCGGTACCAGGATACGATGCCAGCCAGTATTACTATGATATGTCAGTCGATGGCGGATTGTACTACAAGTATGAGAAGGGCGCATGGCGCTATACGAGCCGTGTTTTCAAAGACCGTACTACGCCAGCCGATTTAGGGTATCAAAAAGAATTCTATTCGATAGCATATTTTGCACCGACATCGTGGGGTGTGGCTGATTCATATTTCGTTACGTCAAGTTGGACTAAAGTTGGCAGCAAAAATTATGCAGGCCGCCAATGCACAGAGTATAACTATTCTGGCAGTGTCTATTATATGGATGATGAGACTGATGTATGCTTGTATTATAAGGGTGGTGGTATAGAGTTTGAAACTTTGGATTTTGTTGTTGGCACAAAAGTGTCGGTTCCTGAACATAGAAAATGCAAGGCCGATTTCCCGACAAACGTGAAAATCACAACTACTGATACCACTAAAATGCTTGGTACTTGGGTTACTAATCTGACTATCATAAAGATAGGTAATGAGTGGATGTGCACAAACAGCAAAGAAGGTTATCATCAGTATTGGAAATTCGACGATAACGGCGTTACACTGAAGGCCATGGAGAAAGATGATGATGACGAAAACTGGACATCGATTTTGGATAGCACCCATTGGCAGGATTTCGATTATTTCGCCCAAAAATGCAGTTTCAGTTTCATGTTCAGCAATTCAACACCCAAAGGCAGTTGCTACAGCGAGTGCAACCCGACAAGCGAGACGCGTACAGTTTGTGGTGTTGAGTGTGTGAGATACGGCGGTGATGATGTTTTGAACAACAAACTTGAATTCTTTGTGAACGAGAGTAACAACGTGGTTTACAAGGCAAAAGATATTTCTTACAGCGAGATAACTGGCTGGGACACCTCGGTGACTGCGTTTGAGATTCCTGCACCATAGCAACTGTAAATCAGTGCTTTATATGCCGCTGCCCATTATTTTGATGGACGGCGGTTTTTTCATCAGAAAATGGCCTGATAATTGTAACTTGCAGCAAAAACTTTATTTATCGAGTATGGATTATTTGTTTCTTATCATCGGCATTTTTTTAGCCTTGTTAGGGTTCATTGGTTGTTTCATTCCCGCCATTCCAGGCCCGCCGTTGAGTTTCCTTTCGCTGCTGATGCTTCAATTCACGCAGTGGGGTAACTTCTCAACCACGTTTATGGTTGTCATGGCAGTGCTGGCCGTTGTCGCGGTGGTGCTTGATTATGTTGTCCCTGCATGGGGAACCAAAAAATTTGGTGGCACAAAGCGGGGCACATGGGGAGCCACAATCGGCGTTTTCGTTGGGATGTTCTTCGCACCGATAGGCATTTTCCTTTTCCCTCTGATTGGCGCTTTCATCGGCGAATATACAGCCGACAACAACTCCGACCGCTCGCTCAAAGCCGCCTTCGGTTCGTTCATCGGAATCATGACAGGATTGGTTATCAAACTGATATTGTGCGGAGTGATGATTTATTATTTTATTGCTGAAGTAGTAAATGGAATTCGCGAATTCGGATTCGTTATTCAATAGCGCGAATACGTTTCATTTGTTCAATTCGGTGATAAAAAAGACTATTTTCGCGCATTAAAAAAAGATAATTATGAGCCTTATAAAATCAATTTCAGGAATCCGAGGAACCATCGGAGACAAGGTGGGCGAGGGTTTGAGCCCGATAGATATTGTCAAATTCACTGCCGCCTACTCGCAGTGGGTGAAGGAGCAGAACGCAGGAAAAAGCCGCTTGCGCATTGTCGTTGGCCGCGATGCCCGCATTTCGGGCACAATGGTGTCGCACATTGTTTTGGGCACGCTCGTGAGTATGGGTATGGATGTTATCGACATCGACCTTGCCACTACGCCGACAACCGAACTTGCTGTTACTCACCACAATGCCGACGGCGGACTGATTCTGACCGCCAGCCACAACCCCAAGCAGTGGAACGCTTTGAAGTTGCTTAACCGCAACGGCGAATTTTTAAGCGCCGCAGAGGGTAACCGAGTTCTTGAAATTGCTGAAAAAGAATTATATACATTCGTCGATGTTGATTCGTTGGGCCATATTGAGCAAGACCTGACGTTCAATGCCAAGCACGTTGCGCAAGTGGTTGATTTACCGCTTGTTGACGTTGAGGCTATCCGCAAGGCGAATTTCAAAGTTGTGTTCGATTCAATCAATTCGGTTGGCGGACTTATTCTGCCCGAACTGTTTAAGGCTCTGGGAGTTACCAACGTTGTCGGCTTGAACACGGAGCCGACAGGCAATTTCTTCCACACGCCCGAGCCGCTACCCGAGAATCTGGGGCAGATTTCGGCTGCAATGCGTGAGCAGAAGGCCGATGTGGGCTTTGTGGTTGACCCCGATGTCGACCGTCTGGCCATTGTTTGCGAGGATGGTTCGATGTTTGGCGAGGAGTACACGCTGGTGTCGGTGGCCGACTACGTGCTGAGCCACACCAAGGGCAACACTGTTTCGAACCTGTCGAGCACACGTGCTTTGCGCGACGTTACCGAGCAGCGCGGCGGACAATATTCGGCTGCAGCGGTGGGAGAGGTGAACGTTGTCGCTAAAATGAAGGAAACCAATGCAATAATTGGTGGTGAAGGCAACGGCGGAGTCATTTATCCCGAATTGCACTACGGCCGCGACGCACTGGTTGGCATTGCATTGTTCCTGACGCATCTGGCTAAAAGTCAGTGCAAAACATCGGAGTTGCGCGCCAAATATCCTGCTTATTTCATATCGAAAAACAAAATCCAACTCACACCAGCCGTGAATGTTGATGTTGTGTTGGCTGAAATGAAGAAACGCTATGCAAATGAGCGAGTTAACGATATTGATGGTGTGAAAATCGACTTCCCGACCGAGTGGGTTCACCTGCGCAAGTCGAACACCGAGCCGATTATCCGCATCTACGCCGAGAGCAAAAACGAACAGTCTGCCGATGCGTTGGCACAACGTATGATGGCTGAAATCAAACAAATAGCAGGAATCTGATTGGGACGAATACTTGCCATCGACTATGGCCGCAAACGCTGCGGAATTGCTGTGACTGACACGCTGCAAATCATCGCCACAGGCTTGAAAACCGTGCCTGCAGCCGAATTGATGGATTTTCTGAAGCAGTACACGCAAAAGGAACAGGTTGATACGTTTGTTGTCGGCTATGCCAAACAGATGGATGCAACCGATTCTGAATCAATGCAGTACATTCGACCGTTTGTCAAGAAACTTGCCGAGACGTTTCCACAAACGCCAGTCGAGATGATTGACGAGCGGTTCTCATCGAAAATCGCCTTCCAATCGATGATTGACGGCGGCCTGAAAAAGAAACAAAGGCAGGATAAAGCATTGATTGACACCGTGAGTGCGACAATCATCCTGCAATCGTATATGGAACAAAAACAACGAAAATGATACTACCGATAACAGTTTACGGCAATCCGATTCTGCGCAAGAAAGCGCAGCCAGTGACCAAAGACCAGGAAGGTCTTAAAGAGTTGATAGCCAATATGTACGACACTTTGGCTGCCGCCGAGGGTGTTGGTTTGGCTGCGCCGCAAGTTGGGCAGAGTCTTCGTCTGGTGATAATTGATGCAACGCCTTTTGCCGAGGATGAACCAGCCTGCAAGGATTTCAAGCGTACGCTCATCAATCCTGAAATTCTGGATTTTCCGACAGATGAGGAAGTTAAGTTCAACGAAGGTTGCTTGAGTCTGCCTGGAATCAGCGAGGATGTCTGGCGTCCCGACAAGGTTGAAATCCGCTACTTTGACGAGAATTTTGTTGAGCATCAAGAAGTTTGGGACGGTATGCGCGCCCGCATCTCGCAGCACGAACTCGACCATCTCGACGGCAAAGTCTTCACCGACCACATTTCACCAATCCGCCGTCGGATGCTTGGCGGCAAACTGAACGCAATGATTAAGGGCAAGGCGACAGCGAGATATAAGATTTTGAATAATAAGTAGATAAAAAATGGGGTTGAGGTTCAATCCCATTTTTATTTTGATTTCAAAGGGTAAAAAACTAATTGTCAATTAGATTTGTGACTCGTTTGTTGCGAATCTTTTCTTTTCCCATAATAGTACCGTCCCTTTCCAACCGACTGTTTTCCATACTCGATGGCCGTTTGCGGGCAGCGGTGCAGGCAACTCAGGCATTGCGTGCAGTTGTTGGCCCAGACGGGGTGGCCGTTTTCAAGCCTGATGTTGTGAGTTGGGCAGTTTTTGACGCAGACGCCGCAACCGATGCACTTGTCGGTGGTGCGGAAAGGCTTGCTGCTCATTGCAAAGCGGCAGAAAAGCGGGTAGATGATGCGCGATTTCAGAAACTGCTGCCCCTTTTGCAGATAGCAGTCGATGGGTGAGTCCGACTCGATGGCCGCCATAATTTTATCAAGCGTACCAACGGCTTCGGTCGTTTTTTTCTGCTCAAGTTCGGCGGGGTCGGTGTCGAAGCCAGGGAAAACCACGTAGGTGTTGGGCATTTGCACCGAGTAGATGTGGCGGCACAGCCAGCCCTTGCGGCGGAAAAGTTTCAGCAACATTCGGTTGGTCAGTCCGCAGTCGTCGCCACAGGTTAGAATGCAGTAAATCAGTTGGTTGTCGTAGTTGCTGACGGACATTTTCTTAATGAATCGGCGAACAATCCACGGAATGCCCCACGAGTGAACGGGGAAAACAAATCCCAGTCGCTCGCCTTCCGATAGACTGAAATTCAGACTGCTGCCGCTAACCACAGCGTCGGCCATATCGGTCAGGCGGTTGTCGCCAAAGCGTGCCGCAACTGTTTGCGCAACCCACATTGAGTTGCCCGTTCCCGAAAAATAGCAAATCATTATGTGCTGAAAATGAGTTGTTTGCGCGCTTAAATCATATCAATGTTGCGCTCAAGGCAGTTGTCCACAATCTGTTTGTGCAGCACGTTGTAGTCCTCGTACGACACGCCCATAATGTCGAAAACCTTGGTTTTGCTCGAGTAGTCGGTTGTGATTTTCAGGTGCTCGCGGGTGATTTCGATTTTCTCGATGTCTTCCCAGCAGAACTTGCGTCGCGGAATGAACCACGCGTTTTTAACCTTTATCGAACTTTCCGACAAGCGGATGAATTTCTTTGCAAATGAAGGTAAGTGTCTGAACGAGAAGAAGAAAGCCAATCCGCCGACAACTATGTTCAGTACGCCGCTTGCGAGTGCCGCCCAATTGCCAGCGAAACCCACTGCGCACCAAATGCCCACGCCAATCAGCGCAACGCCCGAAACCATTGTCATAACGCGTGTTTTCGGCGACAGCACGTGATGAATGTAGTTCAAGTTTACGTAAAGAAGTTCTTTTGCCATAGTTTTATAGGTTTAATGTCCTTATTTTCAGTCGTTTAGTTCTCTAATCTTATCTCTTGTTAGTTTGCCGCTTTCGCGAAGATCGGCGTCGGTCCAGTTGCCAGTGTTGCTTGCCGTCGGCAGCAGCATTGAGCACGTTTCTTCTTTCGACGAAATCGACCACGTAACCCAACTTATCTTATTGGTTTCGCACCAGTTAAGCCAAGTGTTCCACTCGTCAAGGTCGATTACACCGTTGCCGTTGGCCTCGCAGCAGGCCGATTCCGAAACAAATATCGGCAGACCTGCCGTCAGCGCACTGTCGTAGCGGTTTCGCAGGCTATCTTTGTGCGTTGCGGCGTAGAAGTGCATTGTGTACATAATGTTCTCGCGGTCGCGTATCGGATTGTCCGCCACAAGGTTAAGGTCTTGGTCCCAATGCGGACTGCCCACCAGAATCACATTTTTGCTATGGGTGCGGATAGTGTCGATAATCTGCTCGGCATAGTCGCGCACAGCGTCCCACGGTTGAAAAACAGGCTCGTTGTAGATTTCCCAAATAATGTTTGGGCAGTCGGCATATTTGGTGGCTATTGTGCCGAAAAACTGTTTCGCTTCAGTGGTATGGATTCCGTGCGCGTGCCAGTCAACAATTACGTAAATGCCTGATTTTATGGCGCCTTCAATCACCGATTCAATCAGTTTTACCGATTTGTCGGGGTTGTGAAGATAAGAGCCCCACGGCTCAACGCCCATTGCTGCCCGCACCACCGAGCAGTGCCAGTCGTTTTTGAGCCAACCGACGCTTTCGGCGTTGTAATATTGCGACCACCAGTTCGACCAGCCGTAACTCACGCCGCGAAGCACAACGGTGTCGCCATTGGCGTTTGTCAGGAATTTTCCATTCACGGCAAGTGGTTGGCACATAGGCGTTTGCGGTTGCTTGACGCACCCTGTCAGTATTGCGGTCAAGCCGATGATTGCCAATATCTTACTCGCCAGTTTCATTCTTTTTGTTTAATCGTCGAATTGGAAAATCGGATAATCGTTTTTCGTTGTTTTTTAACTATTTAATCGATTTCTCGATTCCCCCATTTTTCTGTTTGCCCGATTCACCAGATTTCGCTTTCGGTTTCCTGAAAAAGAACAGCCAAACGCCAAGCGCGATGAACGGCAAACTCAACAGTTGCCCCATATCGAGCGCCATTGCCTCTTCGAATTCTTCCTGCACTTCCTTGCCGAACTCAATGAAGAATCGCGCCGAGAAGACGAGAATCAGGAACAGTCCGAAAATCTTGCCGTTGACAAGGCTGCCGAAATTCTTGTGGTAGTACCACAGCAGAACGCCGAAAATTATCAGGTAGCAGATGGCCTCGTAGAGTTGCGATGGGTGTCGCGGCAGCATATCAACTCGTTGAAACACAATGCCCCAGTCGCTTTGCGTGGGCTGCCCAACGATTTCGGAATTCATAAAATTGCCGAAGCGGATAAACACGCCGACCAGCGGAACGGGCATTACCAAACGGTCGGCAATCCAAAGATATTCAACCTTGTAGCGGCGGCAGAAAAAGTATAGCGCCGCCAGAATGCCGATGGCGCCGCCGTGGCTTGCAAGTCCTTGATATCCAATAAATTTCCAGCTGCCGTCGGCCATTTGTTTTATCGGCAGCAGCATTTCGGTAATGTGGTGCAGATAGTAGCCAGGCTCGTAGAACAGGCAGTGGCCCACACGCGCGCCAATAATCAGGCCGATAATGATGAACCACGTGAACTTGTCGATGAACTCGCGCGGCTTGCCCTCGCGCATTACCAACTTATTGATAATGAAGTAGGCAGCCGCCAATCCAGCCACATACAGAATCGAGTAGTAGCGGAAATCAATGTTACCGATTGAAAACCAAATCGGGTCGGGATTCCAGATGATTGACAAAAGAGTCATTCGGTGTTGTTTGTGTGTTATCTATCAGAGTTTCAGTTTTTTCTTAATGCTCGACGGAACGGCGTTCTTGTGCACAATCACGGTCAGCGTCTTGTAGCGGTAGAAATTTTCCGACATATAAACGTATCCGTCGAACGGGTTTGTGATGTCCCACGAGTTTTTCACCTTAAAGTAGCGAGTACCGTTTTTGTCTGTCAGATAGCCAGTTATGTGCATTCCGTGGTCGTCGGTGGTCTCAAAATTGTCGAAAGCCGCCTGACGCATTTCTGCGGTGATGGCCTTTTCGGGCACCACTTCGTTGAACAGTTTCGATTTTTTCTTCTTGCCGTCCTGATTGAATCTCTTGCGGTCGGTGCCCTGCATATCTTCCTCGCTCAAGTCGGGCACAATGGCGATTCCGTCGTTCCAAGAGAATCCTTTTTCCGAAACGTCGCCGCCCCAGAGCACGGTGTAGCCGTTGTCAAGAGCGCTGAACGCGATGTCGGTCAGTTCGTCGAGCGACACATTGTAAACCTCGCCCAGTTCCCAGTTGTCCTCAACTTCCATAATGAACCGCGAGTAAAGCGGGTGGTGCGTGAGCGATGTAAACTCGATGTAATCTTCCGATTTGATTCCCAACTTGTCGCGGAATTCAATCGGGGTGTATTTTTTGCCCTCATATTCAAACGATTCGGGAATCTCGCCAAGGTAGGCGGTCAGAATGCCGTCGAAGCCTGACAGCCAGGCAGTTGAGAGTTTGCCGTTCGGATTCTCGATGATGGCCTCGATGTAAGCCTTCAGCGCCGCGTCCATTTCGTTGTTCATATGCTTGTCCGACCCGTAGTTGAGCCCGTTGTAAGCCGATTGCGGAACAATTCCGTACTCGCTGATGCGGTTGAAAACGTTGCAGCCTTCAGCGCCCGCGCCGAATTTCTTCGAGCCGTTCCAGCGCACATAGTCGATGGCGCGGTTGTGGTAGTCGCGGTTCACAATGAACATTTCGGCCAGGTCGTACTCGCCTTTTTTCTCGCGCAGCAGTTCCGACTCAATGAACGAAAGTCCCGAAAACGACCAGCAAGTGCCTGATTTATACTGATTTTTGACCGAAGTTGTCGGCAGGTCAACCTTTATTTCAAAGTTGTAAATCGAGTCGATTTTTGCCTTCTCTTGTGCCGATGAATTTGTTGCCCCAATTCCAGCAACCAATGTCAGAGCGGCCGTGGTGTAAAGTTGTAATGGTTTCATTTAGTGATATTTATTGGTTAAATTGATGCGTTGTCTATTTTCAGATTGGCAAATTTGCTGTTCTCTTTTTCCCACGCCTTTTTCTGTTCGAGCGCGTCCATTGCCTTCACGCACATAATGCCGCGTTTCTTCATTTCCTTGTTGTGCCCGACGTGCGTTTCGGGAAATGGTTTCTTTCTGAAAATCAGATTGAAAGCCAATCCAATTAAGGCAATTCCGACAATGGCCAAAGTGAGCATTAATGTTGCGAACATAGTTTATGCTTTAAAAATGTTGTTAGGTGTGATGAATTCGATAAAGCGCTTCAGCAGCGACGGCTTTTTGTGACGGCGCGAGTCGGTGTAGTAGCCGTCGCCGTAGTAACTGTTTCCGTAGCCATAACCGTAGCCATAGCCGTACCCGTAACCATAGCCGTATCCGTAGCCATAACCGTATCGGCGGCCGTAGCCGTAACCGCTGTAGCCGTATTTGCCGTTGATTTTGGCGTCGTTGAGCAGAATGTTGTAGTCGGGCACATTCTTGTTTTTGTTCAGGTCGTTCACAATCTCAATCGAGTTCAGGAAACTGTAGCCTTGACGCAGCACGAAAATATTGGTGTCGGCGTATTTCGCCAGCAGCATAGCGTCGGCCACCAGTCCAATCGGCGGCGTATCAATAATAATGTAGTCGAACCTTTTTTTCGCTTCCTCAAACAGTTTCGACAGTGCTTCCGACTCAATCAGTTGCGCGGGGTTGGGCGGAACGGGGCCAGGCAGGATTATCCAAAGGTTGTCGAACCGCGTTTTCACAATAATGTCGTCGATTGTGCTTTTCCCAATCAGGTAAGTCGATATGCCGACGCTGTTGTCCATTTTGAAAATCTTCTGAATCTGCGGTTTGCGCAGGTCAAGGCCCATTAGCAGCGTCTTTTTGTTGGTCATTGCCAAAACTGATGCCAAGTTGCTCGTGCAGAACGATTTACCCTCGCCGCTGAATGTCGATGTGACAAGAATTGTTTTCGATTCCTTGTCGGGAACCAGGTACTGCACGTTGGTTTTTATGGTTCGGAACGATTCTGAAATCACCGACCGCGGATTGTCGAAAATCACAAGGTCGTTGTCTTCAGGGTTATGCCCGACGATTCCGATGATTGGCGTTTTGGTCCGTTTCTCAACGTCCTCGCGGCTGCGGATTCGGTTGTTGAAGAAGTTCACCAGCACCAGAATGCCGATAGGGATAGCCAAGCCTAACAGCAAGGCAACCATATAGTTAAAACTTGTTTTCGGCTTCACGCGGACGGCCATATCGGGGCGGGCGTAGTCGAGCACTTGAGCGTCGGCGGTGTTAGCCGCGCGTTTCAGTCCTGCCTCGGCGCGTTTCTCGAGCAGATAGGTGTAAATCTTGTCGTTGACATTGAACATTCGGTTGATATTCATTAACTTACGCTCGTTCGACGGCAGTTTTTCAATCTGTCGGCTGACGTCGTCAATGCGGTTGTCAATGTCTTTGATTGCTATGTTGTTGGTTTTCGACAAGTTAATCACATTTTCCGAAATCAGCAGTTTCAAGCCGTCAATCTGCGATTCAATCAGGTCGAGTTTCGGATTCGACTTCACCGACTGTGCTCTCAATCCCATTGCTTCTTCGTTCAGCGTGTTGAGCCGCATAATGAAGTTTATCAGCAGTTGGTCGCGGATGCCCACCGCCGTCGGCACAATCACGCTTTGAGTGTTCTGTTTATCTTTCAGATAATCAGTGATATAATCGTAGTATTTTTGTTCAACAAGCAGTTCGGCCTTTTGCGTGTTCAGTTCCTCATATTGCTTGTAGAGCAACTGCCCCTCTTGCGTGATGTTGATAATCATATTTTTGGTGCGGAAGTCCTGCAAGTGGCCGCCAGTAACGTCGAGCGAGTCCATAACCGTCTCAATCTGCTCGTCGATGAAGGCGATGGTGCTTGCCACCACGTCGTTTTTCTTGTTCAGGCCGTAGCGGATGTAAACTTCGGTCAGTTTGTTCAGGTAGTCGCACACTTCGTCGGGCATAAAGCCTGTTGCGGTCAGAATCAGAATGGTGCTTTTTTGGTCCGACTGCTCAATCGACACGCCGTTGCGGTATTTGTTCACCAGGGCGCTGTGGCTGTTTATGGTCACGTCGTACTCGCCAGGATTCTCGTCGTAGAAGCGTTCGGGGTTGCGAATCAGCACTTTAAACTTAAAATCTTCGTTCTCAAACGTGTCGCCGAAATGCACCACCGTGTCAATCTTGCGCGGTTCGTAGTTCGATGTGTACTCGCACCGCAGCCGATATTTTTGGTCCGATAAAATCTTGATGTTCAGCGGAATATTGTAGCCTTGCGCGTGCGATGTGTCGGCAATCAGGTTCAGTTGGTCGGGCAGATAGCGCTGAATGGTGTGGATGCGCCCGTGGCGGTGGTAACTCACGCCAAAGTCGAGTTCCGAAATCACTTCGTCGTTAATCAGATACGATTTCAGAATACCAATCTGATTTTGAATGTTCACGCCAGTGTTGAGCGTGTTCATAGTCTGAATGATGTCTTTGGCGTCAACGCGGTTCGATTTTTTGTCTTCTTCGTTCACCAAAATCGTCGAACTGACTCTGAAAACAGGTGTGGTATAGCGGTTTACCAAATATGCGACGCAAAGGCTCAAAAAGCACGAAATGACAAACCACTGCCAGTTGGCCAGTCCAATCATTAAATACCGCTTGATGTCGGCGCCGTTGTCTTCTTGTTGATTTATAGAGTTTTGCTTGCTATCCATAGCCGATTATTTTTTCAGATAACTGATGTATAGAATGAGTGTGGCGGTAACCGACAGCGACGACAGAATCACGCTCAACAGCGGTGAGTTGGCCGCAACGGTCTTCGAGCGTGTCGGTTTCACATAAATGACGTCGTTCGGCTTGAGCCAGAAGTATGGGTTGGACACAAAGTCCGAATGCAGCAGGTTAAGTGTCTCTGCTTTAGTATTTTCCGCTTCTTTCCGCAAAATAATTACGCGCTGACGGTCGGCGTTCGGTGTGCAGTCGCCAGCCATACCCAGAGCGTCGAACAGGTTCACTTCGCGCTGCGTGAAGGTGTAGGTTCCAGGCCGCGCCACTTCACCCAGCACGGTAATGTCGTAGTTCAGCAGCCTGACTGCCACCACCACATTAGCGATATATTCGTCTATCTTGCTTTGAATCAGGTCTCTTGCTTCGTTCAGCGTCAGTCCAGCCAACTTCACGTCGCCAATCATTGGGAATTTGATATTTCCTTCAGGGTCAATCATATAGCCTTGCAATGCAAGAAATTCGCGGGTTGAACCCATTCGGTCATCGCGATAGTAGATGCCCAAATCGCTAATGTTGGCACCTATCAGATTGATATACAGGTTGTCGCCTGTGCGCAGGACAATTTCCTGATTTTTCGATGTCGAAATGGTGTCGGAAGTTTTTTCGTACTTATCCTGAATGTAGACGAGATTTTTGTATTTTACACAACATCCTGATAGAAAGATGGTTGCTGATAAAAATGCCGCAAATAATATTAGTCGTTTCACCTTTTTTGAATTCTATAGTTAACCTCCAAAGATACAATTTCTTTTGTTTAAGAAAAGTGCGTAAAGGCGGCTTATTGGCAAGTTTTCAAACTTTTTTGTCAATGAACTGAAAATTGTTGGTGAACAGTATATGGTTTACGGCTTCGTTCAGTGCGCTGGACACTTTGTGGATGTAGCGGTGGTTTCGGTAGCCCGCAACCCATTGCAGACCTTTGGCGGTGCTGAACAGGAAAATCTCATCGGCTTCGTTTATGTCTTCCTGCATTATAAGCGCTTCATCGTCAATATGATATCCCGCAAGTTCGGCGGCGTTGGCAAGCACGTTGCGCATCACGTCAAGGCGGGCGCCAATCTCGAGCGGCGGTGTCAGTATTTTCCCGTTTTGCACAACGGCCACAGCAGTGTCGGTTGCGCTAACGATGAAGCCCATATCGGTTAAGAGCAGCATATCGTCGAATTTACGGCTTGCGGCTGCAGATTTTGCCATACCGTTCACGAGTTGGCAGAACTGGTTGAGTTGGTATGGGCTGTGGACGGTGACGTAGGCCTCATCGAAAACATCGATAAGCAGGCCTTTGCGGTTTAGTTCATACGGCCCAGGACCGGCTTCTTGGCTTGTGATAATGGTTTCGGTTGCACCATTTTCGGGGTTGCGTGCAAGTGTCAGCCTTACGTTGGCTGCTTGAAACAGTTTGTTGCGCGTCAACAGGCCGCTGATTTGCGCCGTGACAAAACCAATATTAAAATAGTCTGGTAGTTTGATTTTCAGTATATTGGCATTCTGTGTCAGAATCTCAAGATGCTTGTCAAGCAAGATGGGTTTAGCCGCATTGGCGCGGATGTCTTCGTTCAGAACTGTACCTTGGCCCGAAAGCAGCCACGGCATCGAACCGAAATGCACATCTTCTTCTTTAACAAAATTCTGATTGATTGATATATACATTGATAGAAATCTACGGAATTATCTTTTCAATAAACCGGACAATCATATCTGGTCTGAAAATCAGCGGATAAACGAATCCGAACACCGCACCGTAGAAGTGCGCGTCGTGTGCCACGTTGTCCATTCCGCGCTTGCCCATATAGTAGGAATAGGCCAGGTAGAGTATGCCGAAAAGCACGCCAGGAATGGGTATCACGCCGAAAAACAGAATCTTGCCCAGCGGGTCGAACAGAATGCAAGCGAACGTCACGGCGGCCACGCCACCCGATGCGCCGATGGCACTGTAGTTGTAGTTATCTTTTTGTTTGATAAGCGAATAGATGCACGCGGCAACTATTCCGCCAAAGTAAAGCCCTAGAAAGAGCAGCGTTCCGTTTTGCGCGAAAAGCATTTGAAAATAGTAGATTGCAACGTCGGCAAACGAATAGAAAACCAGCATATTGACAATCAAGTGCGTCCAGTCGGCGTGCAGAAATGCGTGAGTCACAAGCCGATACCACTGATTGCGGTGGATAATCTGATAAGGGTTGAAGTCGTACTTGAACAATAGTTCAGGCCGCCTGAATGCGGTGTACGACACAAGGAATGTTACCGCAACTATCAGTAAAGTCATTGATTGTCAGTTTTTTGGACAAAACTCGAACGGAATGCTCAAAATCGATGCGAAATCGAGCCCCAAACGCAGCATATCTTCGTCAATCTTCTCGTACGACCACTCAATCGACAGGTTGCGGCCCGATTTGTAGAGTTTGTCGAGTTGCGTCATAATCTCGAAAACCAGATGGTGCGACGCCGAACTCAAATACTTGAAAAAGAACTTGCACTGACAGTTGTTCAGCGCGCAATCGGGCGCCTTAATCCACTCAATCACAGGCGTATAAGTCGCCAGCGCATTTTCGGGCGTTGAGTTTCCGCTGATAATAAAAATCGACAAATCAGAGTCAATCATTACTTCAGGCGTGTCGTCGGTACTATCAAATTTTAAGTAGTTCAAGCGTTTCTATTTTAAATTCGACAAAATCGCCTTGTAAATATCGTAATTTTTCGCACCAAAAAGCACAAAGGTCACTTTTTTTATCGATGGCATTTCGTTCAGGCATTCAACCACCTGACTGACAGCGATTTGTGCGGCTTCTTCGAGCGGATAGCCGTACACGCCCGTGCTGATGGCGGGGAAAGCGATGGTCTGAACGCCGTTTGCCACAGCCACTTCCATTGATTTTCGGTAGCAACTTGCAAGTTTTTCGGGCTCGCCGTAGTTGCCGCTGCGCCAGATGGGCCCCACGGTGTGAATCACGTGCCGCGCGGGCAGATTGTAGCCGCCTGTAATCTTCGCGTCGCCTGTCTCACAGCCATTTAGCGTGATGCACTCGTCGAGCAGTTTCGGTCCCGCCGCCCAATGAATAGCCCCGTCAACGCCGCCACCGCCCAAAAGCGAGTTGTTGGCCGCGTTCACAATGGCGTCCACGGCGAGTTTCGTAATGTCGCCTTCAATAATGCTAATCCGTTCTTTTACAGACATTTCCTTATTCTGTTTCGTTATAAAAATCCGCGTTCCGATTATCTGATTTTAGCACCGATTTCAGTATCGAGCGATTTCATAATCTGTTCCATTAAGCGGTCTATCTGCTTGTCTTTGAGCGTTTTCTCTTCGTCCTGAATGATAATGCTGATGGCGTACGATTTTTTGCCGTCGGCAATCTTGTCGCCTTCGTACACGTCGAACAGCGACACGCTCTTAATCAGGCGTTTATCGGCTTTCTGCACCACTTTCTTAATGGCGTCGAACGTCACGCCCTTGTCGATTAGCAGCGAAAGGTCGCGGCGCACTTCGGGGTATTTCGATATGTCGCTGAACGTAACTTTGTGGTTCTTAATGGCTTTCATAAGCACTGTCCACTCAAGTTCGGCAAAGTAAACGTCTGCCTTAATGTCAAACTCTTTGCGGATTTTCTTCGATACAATTCCGATTGTGGCAATCGTTTTTTGCGCGTAGATGAGCCGCAGTCCTTCGCTGTAGATTGAGTTTGAGAATGTTTCCTGCCCAACTTTCGCCAAATCGATGCCCAAACGGCTGATAATCTGCTCGGTGGCACTCTTCACGCCGTAGAAACTTGCGGGTTTCTGCTTTGCCGTCCACGACTCGCCAGTTGCGAATCCTGTTGCCAGAAGGCCGAGTTTTTCGGTCTCGCTGTAGGCGTCGTGCGGATTCTCGCTCGTCGATTCGGGGTTGAAATAGTAGCAGTTGCCAAACTCAAACAGTTGTAAATCACTGTTTTGACGATTGCTGTTGAACGATACGGTTTCCATTGCGCCGTAGAGCAGCGTTTGGCGCATAACGTTCAGTTCTTGGCTCAACGGGTTCAGAATCCGCACCGAGTTTGAATCGCTGAAAGCGTCGTTGCCAACGTAATATGCGCTCTTTGTCAGCGAGTTACACATAATCTCGTTGTAGCCAGCACCTGTCAGGGCGGTGGCAATCAGGTTGCGCATTTTGTTCACGTCGGGTTTCGGCTCATTCGACAGCGTTGAGTTTACGTTGTCGCTGATTTTCACTGTGTTATATCCGTAGATTCGCAGAATGTCTTCAATCACGTCGGCTTCGCGCTGAACGTCGACGCGGTAGGGCGGCATTAGAATCTGCAGTTGCTCGTCGGTTTCCGAAACAATTTCGGCTTCGAGCCCGAGAATCACTTTCTTGACGAAATCTTTCGAGATATGCTCGCCTATCAGTCTGTCAATCTGTGAGTAACGCACCGTAATCTCAAATGGTTTGACGGGTGCGGGGTAGATGTCGGTGATTTCGGAACTGATTTGTCCGCCAGCGGTCTCTTTGATGAGCAGAGCCGCGCGTTTCAGCGCCGTGATGGTGATGTTCGGGTCAACGCCGCGCTCGAACAGGAACGACGCTTCGGTGTGCAAATCGTGGCGCCGAGCCGTTTTGCGGATGTAAGTGGGGTTGAAGCAGGCGCTCTCGATGAACACCGATGTGGTGTCGTCGCTGATGCCCGATTTCAGTCCGCCGAACACGCCAGCCATACACATTGGCTCTTTGGCGTTGCAAATCATTAGGTCTTTGGCGTCGAGCGAGCGCTCGGTGCCGTCGAGTGTCACAAACTTGGTGCCTGCAGGCATTGTTTTGACAATCACCTTGTTACCGTCGATTTTGTCGGCGTCGAAAGTGTGCAGCGGCTGACCAAACTCGTGCAGAATGAAGTTCGACACGTCGACAACATTGTTTATCGGGTTCAGTCCCACCGATTTAAGTCGTTTTTGCAGCCATTCGGGCGACGGCGCAATCTTGATGCCCGTGATGGTGACGCCCGCATAGCGGCAGCAGCCCGCAGTTTCGACAATCTCAATGTCGATTTTGCGGCTGTTGTTGTCAACCTTGAACGCGCTAACGTCGGGAATGGTGTATTTTGTTGGTTTATTGATGCTTAACGCCAAAGCCAAATCGCGGGCCACGCCAATGTGCGAAGCAGCGTCGATTCGGTTCGGGGTTATATCAACTTCGATAATTGTGTCATTTTCAACATTATAGTATTCAGCGGCAGGTGTGCCCACTTTCACGCTCGGGGGTAGCACAATAATTCCGTCGTGCGATGTGCCCACGCCAATCTCGTCTTCGGCGCAAATCATTCCGAACGACTCTTGTCCGCGAATCTTCGATTTCTTGATTACGAATTCCTTGTCGCCGTCGTAAAGCACTGTGCCAATGGTGGCTACAATCACTTTCTGCCCTGCGGCAACATTCGGTGCACCGCATACAATTGTCAGCAGTTCGCCCGTGCCCACGTCAACGGTTGTGATGTGCAGGTGGTCAGAGTCGGGGTGGTCGATGCAAGTTTTCACTTCGCCAACCACAAGGCCTTTCAGTCCGCCTTTAACTGATTGATATTCACTAGTGCTGTCAACTTCAAGACCGATGCTTGTGAGTTTTTCGGCCACTTCCTGCGCCGTCAGGTCGGTGTCGATGTATTGCTTTAGCCAATTGTATGAAATATTCATTTTTTGATATTTTAAACGAAGCGCAAAATTACCTTTTTTCGGCTTAAATGCAATTTGAAAATTATATGGTGCGGATACAAAACCAGCATCGAAATTATGGTTTGCTAAATTTCCAATACATTCCTAAATTTGCGGTTTGATTTGAAATTTTGCAAATTCATTGTTTTACTGATAAATAATGAGGATAGAAATACTTGATACTACATTGCGCGACGGTGAGCAAATGTCGGGCGTGGCTTTCTCGGCCGACGAGAAGTTGAGCCTTTCAAAACTGTTGCTCGAAGATTTGAAGGTCGATAGGCTTGAAGTGGCTTCGGCACGTGTGTCGGAGGGTGAGTTTGAGGCTGTTCGCAAGGTTTGCGACTGGGCCCGTCAGCGCGGATTCATCGACAAGATAGAGGTTCTGGGATTCGTGGACGGCGAGACATCGATAGAGTGGATACAAAAGGCTGGCTGTAAGGTGATTAACCTGCTGGCAAAGGGCTCGCTCAAGCACTGCGAGGGGCAGTTGCGCAAGACGCCCGAGCAGCACTTGGCCGACGTCCGCCGCTCGATTGAACTGGCGCACGAACGCGGCTTGAACGTGAACATCTACCTTGAGGATTGGTCGGGAGGAATGCGCACATCGCCCGATTATGTCTTTGCAATGGTCGACGCGCTGAAAGATAGTGGAATACAGCGTTTTATGCTGCCCGACACGCTCGGAATCCTGAATCCCGACGACACTTATAATTACCTGTCGGCAATGCGCAACCGCTATCCCGATTTGAATTTCGACTTCCATCCGCACAACGACTACGACCTGGCCACGGCCAACGTCTATGCGGCCATCAAGGCGGGCGTAACATCGTTCCACGCCACCATCAACGGACTGGGCGAACGCGCTGGAAATGTCACAATATCAAGCATTATCGCCATTGTGAAAGACCATTTCGGCTACGATGTGAACGCCGACGAGAGCAAACTCTACCGCGTGAGCCGTATGGTAGAAATGTTCTCGGGCATCCGCATACCCACCAACAAACCGATTATCGGTGAGAATGTGTTTACGCAAACAGCTGGTATTCACGCAGATGGCGACAATAAGAACAACCTTTACTGCAACGCTCTTGTTCCCGAACGCTTTGGCCGCCACCGCACCTATGCGCTTGGCAAAACATCGGGTAAAGCCAACATTAAGAAGAACCTAGAGGAGATGGGCATTGAACTCGACGATGACGCAATGCGCAAAGTAACGCAGCGTATTATCGAACTTGGCGACAAGAAGGAGACCGTGACGCCCGAAGATTTGCCGTTCATAATCAGCGATGTGCTTCGTAGTCAGTCGATTAAGGACAAGATTGATGTTGTGAACTTCAATTTCAGCACCGCCAAAGGACTGAAGTCGATTGTGTCAGTTATGGTAAAGATTGACGGGCAGTTCTACAAAGAGGCGGCTTCGGGCGATGGCCAATACGATGCCTTTATGAGTTGTATCAAAAAGATTTACAGCAATTTGAATAAGCCGCTCCCGAAGTTGGTCGACTACAACGTGACCATTCCGCCCGGCGGCCGCACCGATGCTTTGGTGCAGACCACCATTACCTGGCAGATGGACAAGGAGTTCCGCACCCGCGGCCTTGACCCCGACCAAACTATGGCCGCCATCAAAGCAACCATTAAGATGCTGAATATCATTGAGGAATAAAATCAAAATCCTTCAATGCAAAAATCATCCGTCGAGGCTATAAGGCAGAATTTCAATGAGATGGTAGGTCGGTTCACGAACATCGAGACCGGGCAGGCCACAGCCATCGACTCGCCGCTTTGTATGGCGCTTGTTGTGCAGACAGCAAAAGCCTTGTGTCCTGAAGCACAAACGATTATGGATTTGGGATGCGGTGGCGGTAATTATGCCGTCAAGATGTGTGAGGTTTTCCCGAATGCCGATTATACGCTTATCGACTTGAGCGAGAATATGATACGCGAAGCCGAACGACGCGTTTCGGCAGCAACAAATGGCGCAGTCAAGGCTATTTGTGCCGACTACAAAACCATCGATTTTGGCTATCAGAAGTTCGACATTATAACCGCAGGAACCACGCTTCACCATCTGCGCACGGCGCTGGAGTGGGAGTCGGTGTTCGGGCGGGTTTATGATTCGCTAAAACGTGGTGGGCTGTTCTTTGTGAACGATATTGTGATTGGCGAAACACCTGAAATCGACGCACTTATGCTCGAAGGTTGGCGCAGCGTCTTGCAAAAGAACGTGCCAGGCGAAGTGGATTTCTTCTTAAAGAAATACGAGACTGAAGACACGCCGCAAACGCTGACATACCAATTGGATTTAATGCGCAGCGTTGGTTTCAGTCAGATTTCAGTGTTGCACAAACATTTCAATTTTGCCACTTTTGTGGGCGTAAAGGATAATTAGGAGTTAGGAGTAGGGAGTAGGAGTTAGGAATTGAAAGTTGAAAAGGCATAAGGCACAAGTATTTGGAAATTAACAATTAACAATTAAAAATGTAATCTGTGTAATCAGTGTCGTCAGTGCGAGAATCAACAATCATAAATCGAAAATCAATAATTCAATAAATCTATTAATCAATAAATCAATTAAATAAATAAGATGGGTAAAAAATTAAAAATTGCCGTTTTAGCCGGCGACGGAATTGGTCCGGAAGTGATGAAACAGGCTTTGGATGTTACGAAAGCCGTTTGTGAGAAATTCGGTCACGAACTTGAATATAAGGAGGCTCTGACGGGTGCTTGCGCCATTGATGCGTACGGCGACGCCTATCCCGAGTCGACTCACCAACTGTGTATGGAGAGTGATGCAGTGCTTTACGGCGCTGTTGGTGACCCGAAGTACGACAACGACCCGACGGCCAAAGTTCGCCCCGAGCAGGGTTTGCTGGCAATGCGCAAGAAGTTGGGCTTGTTCGCAAATATCCGCCCTGTGGAGACTTTCGAATGCCTGTTGCACAAATCGCCTTTGAAAGAGGAACTGGTGAAGGGTGCCGATTTCATTTGCATCCGCGAACTCACCGGTGGTATGTATTTTGGCAAGAAAGAGGAGCCGACAGTGAATGCCAACGGCGTTGAGGAGGCTTTCGATACTAACTACTACAGCCGCCCCGAGATTGAGCGCATTCTGAAAGTTGCGTTCGAGTATGCCCGCAAGCGCAAAAAGCACGTAACGGTTGTTGATAAGGCTAACGTATTGGCTTCGAGCCGTTTGTGGAGAAAGGTCGCACAAGAGATTGCACCAAAATATCCCGATGTTGCAACCGATTATATGTATGTCGATAACGCCGCAATGCGTATGATTCAGAACCCGACATTCTTCGACGTGATGGTTACCGAAAACACCTTCGGCGACATTCTCACCGATGAGGCTTCGGTTATCTCTGGTTCGATGGGATTGCTTCCTTCGGCTTCAATCGGCGAGTACACAAGCGTTTTCGAGCCAATCCACGGTTCGTATCCGCAGGCAAAAGGCAAGAACATTGCCAACCCGCTGGCCACTATTCTTTCGGCTGCAATGATGTTCGAGTATGCTTTCGATTTGAAGGAGGAAGGAGCGCTTATCCGTAAGGCCGTTCAGGCTTCGCTCGACGCGAACTACGTTACCGAGGATATCGATAAGAACAACGCTCACAGCACAAGCGAGGTTGGCGAGTGGGTTGTTAACTATATCAAGAAAGCGTAATTAATTGCAGTGGCACACAGCGTGTGTCTGGATGAAAATAAAAATCCCCGTTGGCAGAGTGCTGGCGGGGATTTTTTTTTATTATTAAATCAGTGCAAATCAGTTAAATCCGCACCATCTGCGTTCTAAATCCAGAATCACATCCGTTCAGGAACCTGAATACCCATCAGAGCCGCACCAGTTTTGATGACTTTTGCCGTTAACTTGCTCAAAGCCAAACGGAAACTGCGTACGTTGCTGTCTTCTTCCTTCAGAATTGAGCAGTCGTGGTAGAACTGGTTGTATTCCTTTGCAAGACTGTATAAATGGTTGGCAATCAGTGCAGGACTATAGTTAGTGCCAGCGTCGGCAACAACTGCGGGGAAATCAAAAATCAGTTTGGCCAACTGCATCTCCTTCTCGTTGAGTTGTGTGGCGACGTCAATCTTGTCGGCAACCTTCAAGCCTGCTTCCTCGGCCTTGCGAAGCACCGAGCAGATGCGTGCGTGGGTGTACTGAATGAACGGACCGGTGTTTCCGTTGAAGTCGATTGACTCTTTCGGGTTGAAGAGCATCGTTTTTTTCGGGTCCACTTTCAAGATGAAATATTTCAGTGCGCCCAAACCTACCATATTGTAAATCTGTGCTTTGTAATCATCGTCAAACTCTTGCAGTTTGCCCAGTTCGTCCGATGTTTCGCGGGCGGTTTTCACCATTTCGGCAATCAGGTCGTCGGCATCAACAACCGTGCCTTCACGCGATTTCATCTTGCCTTCGGGCAGTTCGACCATTCCGTACGATAGGTGCGTAATGTGGTCCGACCAGTCGAAGCCCAGCTTTTTGAGCACGAGTTTCAGCACTTGGAAGTGGTAAATCTGCTCGTTTCCAACCACATAGAGCAACTCATCGAGTTTGTATTGCTCAAAGCGCTGATGGGCCGTGCCAAGGTCCTGCGTCATATAAACCGATGTGCCATCGCCGCGGAGCAGCAGTTTCTGGTCGAGGCCGTCGGCGGTGAGGTCAATCCAGATTGAGTTGTCGTCCTTCTTAAAGAGCACGCCGTCTTCCAAGCCCTTCATCACAATCGACTTGCCGAGCATATATGTCTGCGACTCGTAATAAACCTTGTCGAAACTGATTCCCAGTGCTTTATATGTAACATCGAAACCTGCGTAAACCCAGCCGTTCATTGTTTTCCAAAGGTCAACAACTTCCTTGTTGCCCGCTTCCCACTTGCGCAGCATCTCGCGCGCTTCGAGGATTATCGGGGCCTGGTTGGCGGCATCGTCGTCGCTCAAACCTTGCGCCTTGAGTTCGGCAATCTGCTTTTTGTATTCCTTGTCGAACCGCACGTAGTAGTCGCCTACCAGTTTGTCGCCTTTCACTCCGAGGCTTTCGGGGGTTGCGCCGTTGCCCCATTTCTGCCAGGCCAGCATCGATTTGCAGATGTGTATTCCGCGGTCGTTCACCAAGTTAGCCTTGATGACGTTGTGGCCGTTGGCTTCCAGAATCTGCGCCACCGAGTAGCCGTAGAGGTTGTTGCGGATGTGGCCCAGGTGCAGCGGCTTGTTGGTGTTCGGCGACGAATATTCGACCATGAAAGTCTTGCCGCTCGAGCCTTTCGGCTTCATTCCAAAGCGCTCGTCGGCGATGGCGTCGTTCAGGAATTCGGTCCAGAAAGTTGCCGAGAGTTGAATGTTTAAGAATCCCTTAACAACATTGAAATCAGCAACTTCGGCAAGATTGTCGCGCAAGAAGGCGCCAATGGCGGCAGCAGTGTCTTCGGGTTTCTGTTTCGATATTTTCAGAAACGGGAAAACAACCAGCGTGAAGTCGCCCACAAACTCTTTGCGGGTTGTTGAAAACGTTATCTGGTCAAGGTTTGCATCGGCCGAGTAGAGTGTTTTGATGGCCTTTGCGGTAGTGTCTTTCAGCAACTTTTGGATATCCATAATTCAATTTTTTGAGAGCGCAAATATAGTAAATGACCGCTGACAATCGTCAACCGACAGCCGTCAAATTCAGTTTTCTGCTGATTTGCGTTATTTTATTATAATAGTGAAAGATACTGGCTTGCAGCCGATGTTGGTAGTCAGCGTATAGATGCCCGCAGGGATCGGCCGCAAGTCGATTTGTCCGCCACTGACGGTGACCGTTTTTAGGCAGCGGCCGTTTATATCGCAAAGCGCAAACTGCTGACCTTCATGGCCTTGTATATGCAAAAGACCATCAGATGGGTTGGGGTAGAAGGCGATGTCTGGTACTTCGACAGTTTCGATAGCAGTGCTTGGTGGTTGTATTTTGTTGAGAATAAGGTGGATGGTGGTGTCGGATTTGCATGTGAACATGTCGGATATTTCATTTTTTCCGTCGGTTGAGGTATAATCCTCTTTGGCAACAATGTAATTCACCAACTTTCCTTCTGTAACTTCTTCAAATACAACCATTCCGCGATTGTCAGTCATTTGCAGTTTGTTGTTCAGCACAATGGTGACATCGCTAATCGGCGCAGTGTTGTCTGAAATGTAAAACTCTATTTTATAGGTGTTTACAACCAGTGTGGTGTCGTGATGAGTCGTGTCTTGTGGCGGAACAACAATTGTGGTGTCGTGTGGCACAGTTTGCATCGTGTCGTTTGGAATGGTATCTAACTGATGATGAGCGAAATGCGTAGTGTCGATGTTGGCAAGGTCGATGTTTATGAGTGCAACATTTTTGTTCACCGCAATTGTACCATTCAACACGATTTCGGGAGTAAGTGATATTTTGTATTGCGCTGATTCAGTTGGTTTTGCGTTAATTGTTGCAAGGCCGAGCGTGTCGGTTGTTGCCGATTGATTATCGAGTTCAACGGCAATGCCTTGCAGCGGAGAGTTCTGATTGTGCAGATAGAATTGAATCGGGTAGCGTAAACTGTTGAGATTCACACTTATTGCAGTGTCCGACTCAATGTGTTCGAGGCTGATGTTTTGACTGAAGAAATCAGCGTGCTCAATAGTAATATTGTGTGTCAGATTGTGGGCAATGGCTGTGAGTGAAACTGCACCAGTGCTGTCAGTCAGCAGGTTATGGTCGTTGATGGTGATTTTTGCGTTTTTGAGCGGCAGGCTGTCGCCATAAACCATAAGTTTAATGGTCGGAATGCGCTGGAGTTGGAAGGTTGTGTCGATGTTGGTTCTTCCAATTTTAAGTTCGCAATTGATGTTGTAATATCCAGAATAACTGATATTTAACGTGTGGTTGCAGCAGGCAGTGTTCTCGAATGTTGCAATGCCGTTGCTGGTCAAAATGGTTATGCTGTCGAGTGTAACCGCGACATTATCAGCGAAATCGCTTCCAACCAACGTGCGATCTGTTACTTTTGGATATTTGGTTAGTTGGATGTTGAACGAGGTGTCAGATTCAATTTCTAGCAATCCGCTTTGGCTGAAATAATTGGTGGCTTCCACAGTGAACGGAATTGAGCCGCCAAACATCGGATGGGTGCTTGCGGTGCCAATGCTGTCGGTGTAAATAACTGACTCATCTATATTTATGGCTGCATTGCAAATGTTTTCATGCGTTGCGGAGTCGGTCACATGGAAGTAAACAATGTGCATCAAGTCGGAGTCGAGAGTGATGTTTACGAGCGTTGTGTCGCTTGTGGATGTGACACGTTGATGTCTGGTACCAAAATTATCAACCTCAATTTTGAAATCTCTATTATATAATATGTCGTAGGTTGTCAGGCCGACAATGCCAGTTGAGTCGGTTGTGAATGACTCTGAATCGATTGTTATTTGCTTGTTAATTAGAGGTTTGTCGCTGGCATCGGCGAATCGGAACAGAATCAGTTTCGGCTTTTGGTAGCGGAAAACAGTGTTTGGCCTGTACGCGGTGACCTTGTACAAATATATTTCTTCTTCCTCATCTTCCGAATCGTAAGCAACTGTCTTTGATGCGGTTGTGTGGCAATATAATTTTGTGCGATTCTCTTTGCTGACAATTGATTCGTTCTTGCCCCAAGTCATATCAACAACAAGATTGCTTGTTCCGTCGTAGATAAACGATGAGTCGAACACGAATGTCTGAAGTCCCTTTCTATCAACTGTTTGCGTTTCTCGGCTGTATACGATTTGGGCATCGCTCATATCAACATAATCCGAAATGTTGTCGAAATTAGCCAAGTCCACAGGCTTAATTTTGATTTTGAAATCTTTGTAGCCGTCGAATTTTGTGGGGTCGATGGTGTAAGCGATACTCAACGCCAATTCATTGATTTTGACGGGCGAATTGCCAATGTCGTCGGCAGTGTAAAGGATTTGTGTCTTGCCGTATTTGTAGTAATTATTGAAAGGATACCACTCTGTGTGCGAGGTCGATGTGCCGATGATGTTCTCGGCCAACTGTCCGACATTAAGTGTATATTCTGCAGAATCAGTTAGTTGTATGTCTGGCTCGATTGCGGTAATGCGGATTTTTGCCGATGTCATCATTGGTGTGAAGGCACTTGCCGTAAGTTTGAAGTTGCAGATAATTGTGCTGTCTGCTTGCAAGTTGCTGATTTCCTGCTCGCAACCAATTGCGCTGATATACTCACAGTCAACAATTTGTAATGAAACGATGGCCGACTCGAGTTTGGCATGACCGATGTTAGACAAACTGATGCTGACATCAACCGTGTCGCCAGGATTGAAAGATTGGCTTTGATTATTGATTGTCAGTTCTTTGCCAAACGCCAATTTTGGCGCATTAACTTTGAAACTGAATGTATTTTTGGTTGTTCGACCATCTTCGGTAATGGCAATTTCAAGTGGAATGCTCGTTTGGTCGGCAATGCCGTTTTGAAGTTCAATTGAGCAAATGTTTTTGAGAGTGTCGCTCTCGTTGCTTCCTAAAGTTTTTAGATTCAAGTCGTTAAGCGATATGCTTTTGATGAACGGACTCTTGCTGCTGATGTTGATTTGTGGCATTTTCGATGACTGCTGGCCAACGTTGCATACTACAATATCAAGTGATAATTTACTGCCATTCAATATGTTATTGTCGCTTATGGTGGCCGATGCGGTTGTCAGGTACGATTTGTCGGGCATGATGACCGTCACTTTCCCGAAATAGGGTTTGTATTGGGCTTTGGTAACCACAATGTCGAGGTCACCAAGTTCTGCAATATCAGGAAGTTGCAGCGTAACGTTGCTCTCGCCTTTTGCCACTAGGGCCGCGCTTAAAAGTGTGCCGTTTCGCGACAGCGCAACGTATGAGCCGCTCTTGGCGTTCACTGTGAACTGATTGTAGTGCATCGGCAGAAAGTTCTCGTGGCTGACGGCATTCTCTTTCCCTTCTCCAAAATAAACCAGCAGCGATGGGTCGCCAAGGAAATTGTAGCCCTCCCAGTAGTAGCGGGTTGAGACCTTGCTGGGGTAGTTGTTATCGTGTGCTTCGGTAACTGCAAGATTGCCAGCAAAAAGCAATGCATCGCCGCACAAAAAATCAGAGATAAACGGGGCATCGAACGCGCCCATCGAGGTTTGACTTGTGTCGGGGCAGATGCCGCTTTTGTAATTGTGCGCGCCCACGGCCCAGTAGAAATCCTCCTGCCAGTAGGTTTTGGGCGATGAGCCGATGTAGGCCACCGCGCCGCCGTTCTCTTTTCTAATCCACGTCTCGCCCAGGCATTCTTCGGTGGTTATACACCCTGACAGACAGCAGTTTGCGATAACAAAAGGCGTTTTGCCCGAATTGCCGAACCCGCGCACTTTGCTTTGCGAAAGTTCGGGATCAACCCATGATGTTGTTGAACCGTGGGCAGTGTAGGTCATCAACCCAACCGAGACCGTTGAATCATCGTAACAGCCTGTGTATTTGGTTGTAAACTTGTTGACTTGCTGAAATCCGTTGGCAGCGTTTATGCGGTTTTGGGTGATGTAAGTCAATGTCGGGATGCCCACTGCCGAACGATAACTGCCATCGTAACCTGCAATCAGTGAGGCTTTTGAAAGATACGTCGGATCTTCGAACTGATACTTTTCGTAGGCGATTGTTTTGTCGGCGATGGCCTTCATTTGCGCGGCTGAGCGTGCCGAAAACCGACCATAGTAGATGTCTGGGATAATGTCGTCATCGCCATCCATGCAGGCATAGTAAAGGTCTGTGCCATAGCCTGTTGCTTCGCCTTTTTCCGAGGTTGGAACTTTGTCGGTGTCGGCAGCCAGCAGCAGGAACGATGGTGCGGGACTGTCGGCTGTTGATGCGTTGTATTGCGCTGTTATCCAATCTTTTATTGCGGCGGAACTCTTGCCGATAATGTCGGTTGTGCCAACAATCACCTCAAAGCCTTTCTGCCGTTTCCATTTGATAAAATCCGCCAAAGCGTCAACAAAAGCAGTGTCGGTGATAATCAGGTATTTAACTGGATATTTTGTCAAGTCGGTAACCGCGTTTTTGCTTGCTTTCATTTGTGCTGCCGCGCTGGTATTTGTTTGATTGTAAGTACTTTCGTTGGCTTTTGCGCCGCTTCCGTTAAAACTGATTTCAATACCGATGTTGTTCATCACCATTATGGCATTTTGTTTCGGATTGTATTTCACAGGGTTAACGGCAATCTGATAAAGGTCGGAGCCGTGCATTGTGCCAATTTTGGTGAGTGTTACCAGTTTTTGGTCAGTGAAGCGGTTGCGGCGGTAGATTCTTTTTTTGTGCTTAAAATCAGCCGTTTCGTCGCTTTTGCTGACAGACGGCTGGTGCGGAACAATTTTGTTGCTGATGCCTAAATCTGCTAATGGAAAAAATGCTGTGTCAGAGCAGTTTACAACGATGCTTGGAACCGCGCCATGTGGCAGTTGCAGCAGTTTTCGTGCGGCTGGCAGTTTCGGTTCGCCCTCGGCGCCAGTTTCGTAGGTGCCATCGATAGTCAGTTCGCAGAATTCACCTTTGGGGCTTTCAATGTCGTTTAGGCTGATGGCTCCGAAATTGGCCGACAGCCTGATTTGCGTATCATCTTGATATTCAATGATAAGCCCATTGCTGTTGCCAGGCTCGCTTTCGTCGAGTCTGACCTGCTTGTTTTCGGCCGGAAGGCTTTGGCAACAGATGCATAGAGTTAATATCGATAATAATTTGCGAATCATAGGGGCAAATGTAGTCAAAAGCACAAACACTACTGAATTTTAGTGATTAAAGTTCATTGGGAGTAGATGAAAAAATGCACCATTGATAATAACGAATGGCTATGATTGCTTTGAGAGGAATGCGATTTTTCTGCTTTACTGAAAACAAACATTCGTTACATTTGTGATTCGAATTTTAAAACGTATTGCCTATGGAGCATTAGCGTATTTGATACGCACATTTTAAAGACATATTGGAAGAAGCGATTGCTTACCATCTTGATACTTTGAAAACTCGACACTTTCAAAAAATCACTCAAGGGTTACGTAACTATCGCTCACGCCGTGGCGTGGGCATTTTTACAGTTGTTATTTTGAGTGATTTGGTAGTCGAGTACCACAAAGTATCGAAGAACAGCATTAGTGCCCCGCTTTTTTTATGTGCGTATTCGACAAAACCAAGGCACCCCAATACAACGATTAAACAATATTTAAAAATAGGAAAAATGAAAAAGTTATTTTATTCAGTAGCCCTGTTGGCTGCAACAATGATTGGATTCACTTCGTGTGAAGAAGAAGAAAAAGTCGATTTTCGTGATCAAGCCATTGGTAATTATGATGTTACAGTAAAACAGTTTTATTCTATTGGAGAAACATTGTATACGATGGAAGCAGTTATCAATGCAACTGGAGTTGAATGTCAGGATCTTTCTGTAACCACAACAGCGACTCTTACAAAAGATGGTGACAATTTGATATTTACAGAAAACGGCAGTGACCCTGATGTTTGGAAGTTTGTAAAAATTGCTGAAGCCGCCAATGGGTTTACGTTTGATATTGAAGATTATACGACGGAAATAGATGAGAATGGCAATACTGCAAAATTCTCGAATTATAATGGTTATATATTAGGCTCGACAAAATATAATGGCGCGTTCATTGGAGGAAAACTAGAATTTTATCTTAAGGATAATGGAGATTTTGAGAAGGCAATATGGGCGCCACTTTTGAATGATGAACAAGCGTTGGCCGCATTTCAAGAGAAAATTAAGGGAAGTGAATTGGAGAAAATACTAACTGACGGAGATGTTATTTTGAAGTTTTCTTGCACAAAAAAATAAAGGTTAGTCACCAAACTATAACATGAATTTTTTTCATCGACCGCACTTCAGAAATGGAGTGCGGTCATATAAAAATAATGATTATGAGAAAATTGGCACTTATTGTATTATGCACGTTCGTAGCAATCGTGGCTAATGCGCAGAAAATATCTTACAATGGTTCGTTAACTTGTCTGAAAAGTGAAAATGCTGTAAATTACAAGTTTACATACGAAAACATGAAGGTTGGCGATATGTCAGAAACTGATTATATCAGCAAGAAGAAAGACGAGGCCGAAGAAAAACATGCAGGTCGTGGTGATGTATGGCTCGCTCAATGGGAAAGCGACAAGAAGAATGTTTTTCCGCAAAAATTCAAAGAGTTATTTGAAAAATACGGGAAAATAGCCGCATCTGATGAGCCGCAAAAATACACGCTGATTGTCAACACAGACTTTCTGGAACCAGGATTCAATGCTGTTGCCGTACGTCGTGATGCAAAAATAGACCTCACTGTAAAAATTGTGGAAACTGCTAATCCTGAAAATGTTGTGGCTACTGCTACAATTTTGAAAGCACCAGGTTCAACATTTTTGGGAACCGACATTTCTGTTGCCGACCGTGTAGGTGAAGCCTATGCAAAGGCCGCTAAGGATTTCGGTGCAACTGTGGCAAAATACTGCAAGAAATAATCGGATTATTCTGTAGCAAAGCGCCCAATCAGTCTAACTGGTTGGGTGTTTTTTTGTAAATATCTGTGATAATCAGTTCAATCTGTGTCATCTGTGTTCAAATCAACCCTTGCAAAACCTTTCCACCCACCATTGGTGCAGGCAGATGAGTACCCAGACACGATTGTACATATAATCAATCTTTTGCACATAGAAACGCTTTAGCAGCCGTTCCACTTCTGCGTAGTTGACCATTTGCGCCTGCTCGACTACGTTGCGGGCTAAATATTTGTCGGCCAGATATTTCATGTCGGTGCGAAGCCAGTTGCAGAGCGGCACGCTGAAACCCCATTTGGGACGGTCGAAGATTTCGGGCGGCAGATATTTGTAGAGCACCTGCTTGAGCAGATATTTGCTCGTATCACCATTAATTTTCAGCGACTTATGCAGATTGACGGCAAATTCCACAATGCGGTAGTCGAGCAGCGGAACACGTGATTCGAGCGAGTGCCGCATAGATGCACGGTCAACCTTAACAAGCAGGTCGTCAGGCAGATAGTAGAGCATATCGAACACCGACTGCTGCTCGGCGGCCGTCATACGGCTGCCCGTTGGTGCTTCAAAATGCGGCATCGACAGGGTGGATGCTTGCGTAAAGCGCTCTGTTTCAGCGGCAGTGAACAGATATTGCTCTTGCGAGAAAATGTGCGTCTGAAGGTTGTCGCCACTGCGCCAGTCGAACATTTTGCCAATGCGCTGCCAGCGGCTTGCGGCAAAGCGCGAAGCCTGATAAATTGGTCGCCGTGCGGCTTGCAGCAACGGATTGGCAAGGCGGTCGGCCCAGCGGTACATTCCGTAGCCCAAGAACAACTCGTCGCCGCCATCACCCGTGAGCACCATCTTCACGTGCTGCGCCGCCACCTGCGACACCAGCATTGTTGGCAGTGCCGACGAATCGGCGTAAGGCTCGTCGTACGAATAGAACATATCGGCCACGCGTTCCATCGCGTCCTGTTCGGTCATCATCACCAGATGATGGTTTGTATCTAATTGTCGCGCAACCTGTTCCGAATATTGCGACTCGTCGTGTTGACTGTCTTTGAAGCCGATTGAGAAGGTGTTGGTGCGCGTTCCGCAAAGGCGGCGAGCAACGGCCGTCACCAGCGAACTGTCGATGCCGCCGCTCAGCAGAGTCCCGTAAGGCACGTCGGCAATCAGGCGGTATCTGACCGAACTCTCAATCAAATTTTGAAGCGTCGGCAGTGCGGAATCAGCATCTTTAATTGGCTGATTTGTAATTGAATCCGTCAGGTTCCAATATCGCGAAAGCGTGAGCCGCTGCCCGTCGAAAACGGCGTAGTGCCCCTGATGGAATTTGAAGACGTTCTCGTAGATGGTGTCGGGTGCGGGAATGTAGCCCAATTGCAGGAACTTATTGACAGCCAGTTGGTTTATCCGCCTTGAGCGCTTGAAATCGTCGAGTTGCTCAATGGCTTTCAGTTCCGACGCAAAGGCGAACGTGCTGTCGCTCAGGTAGTAGAATAGCGGTTTGACGCCCATTCGGTCGCGGAAAAGCCAGATGCGCTGCGTGGCCACTTCGCAGATGGCGATGGCGAACATTCCGTTCAGCCGCTCGACAAATTGCGGCCCGAGCAGTTCGAACGCTTCCACAACTACTTCAGTATCAGATGTTGTGCGCGTTGCAATGCCAAGTTCGGTCGCCACTTCGCGGTAGTTGTATATCTCGCCGTTGAACACCACCACGTGCCGCCCCGAGTGCGACATCATCGGTTGGTTGGCCTTCTCGCTCAAGTCGATGATGCTCAACCGACGGTGTCCCAGCGCTACTTTCGAGCCTGTGTAAATGCCGTCGGCATCGGGCCCGCGATGGCGCAAAACATTGGTCATCAGTTCAATCTGCCGCTTGTCGGGTTCGCCCTTGATGGCGTAGTATCCTGCTATTCCGCACATTGCTCTCGGTTTTTCTCGATTGTCAAAAATAGTCAAATTAGGGAAAGGCTATTTAGTATGCGCGTAAATCATATGGCGGATTTATAAATCTTTGATTATATTTGTGCCGAATTCAAATCTAAATAGGTAGGCTCAGAGAAATTGATTCCCTGAATATCTATTAAGGTTTGAATTTTTTGTTATTACGTAATGCAAATTGTTGGACAATAAAAACAAGACATAACTATGAGTGATTCTGATAATTTCCAAAAAGGAGCTGATTTCCAGCGTTCTGTTCAAGAGTATTTTATACGAGAATATGGCGCAGGATTTGAGTTAGAAAAAAAGATAGGAATTGGAACACCCAAAAAAGACCATAAGTTTGATATTGTACTTGAAAATAAGATTGCAATAGAGTGTAAGCGGTATACTTGGACAAAAACAGGAAACGTTCCAAGTGCAAAAATTGGCTTTATAAATGAGGCTGCGTTCTATCTTTCCTTTTTGCCAGATACATATGAAAAGTATATAGTTATACTTTGTTCATATCACGTTAATAGGGATGAAAGCCTTGCAGAATACTATTATAGGACTAATCAACATCTTCTTGGTAAAACAAAAGTTGCAGAATATGATCCAGAAAATAGAACCTTCAAGATAGTTGGGCAAAATTGATGATGTATATTATGTAAGGCTGTTCATTTGTCTTTCAATTAACCGATTGACCGATTCACCAAATAACCCTATTTTTGCGCCATTATGGACGAAATCAGAATCGATAAATGGCTTTGGGATGTGCGTCTTTACAAGACACGCAGCCAGGCTGCCGATGCTTGCCACAAGGGTAGGGTGACCATCAGCGATATGCCGGTGAAGGCATCGCGCCCTATAAAAGTTGGCGAGATTGTTGAGGTGAAGAAAAATCCGGTTGTTTACAGATACAAGATTCTTGGCATTCCAAAATCGCGTGTGTCGGCAAAACTTGTGCCCGAATATCTCGAAGACCTGACACCTGAGCAGGAAATCCTGAAAATCGACCTTATGCGCGCCGACATTAACGGCCGCCGCGACCCGGGAACAGGCCGCCCCACCAAGCGCGACCGCCGAATGCTCGACATTTGGATGAATGGGGATGAATGATACAAACTAAAAACGCAAAAAGTAGCCGTTTTCAGTTTACTAATTCATTGTGACCGTTTAATCAGAACTTTCCTTCCCAAACAAAGCAGTTCTCGAATTTCAGTGTGCTGATGTCGGGTTTGCCGGCAAACAATCCGTAGATGGCCGATCCGCTGCCTGACATCGAGGCAAACGCAGCCCCTGCGTTATAGAGTGCCGCTTTAATGTCGGCCAGAATGGGGAACATCTCAAAAATAAGTGCTTCGAAAT
>JAEEPS010000091.1 GCA_016284875.1 Salinivirgaceae bacterium
CGATGTCATCGACAAACGCCACAACTTTATAATGCGCGTTATGGTCTTCCTCGAGTGCGTTCTTCGCTGCCAGGGCGTTGCGGTCGGTACCGTACACAATCACATTGCTGTTTCTGACAGTCGAACGGAAATCGAAGAATATCGATTTAACCAGAAAACGCAGCGAAACCATGAAGAACGTGGTTGTGAGGAATTCGATAATCAGAATCGACATCGGCACAATGAATGCCTGCGTAATCCCCGAACGATAGCATACAATATTAATAACAACGAGTGCCAAACTGCCCGAAGCGACAGTAATCAGTATGCGGCGCGTATCCCGCGCACCCGTGTAGCGCACAATTCCCGCATAAGTCTGCGCAATCAGGAAACTTACAACGCGGACACATATAACAAGTTCAGCAATCTGCTTTAAATCGCCAATTTTCCTCTCATTATCAGGTATTTCGAAATTGAATCGAAGAAGATAGGCTATTATGATGGAAGCCGCACAAATGAAAACGTCAATCAAAAAAACTATCCAACGCGGCGCATATTTCTTACTGAAAATCGACATAATCCCATTCAAATTTTACGAAGCGCAAATATAGTTTTTTGCATTTACAATTGGTTGCATGTTTTATGAATCGACAACATTTGTTGATAGGAATCGATGTTTTACCCACCGACAACAAATACGGCCTTCCGCCCCACCAACAACCTCAAGGTTAAATCATATTTTCGACTTTATTGCTAATTTAGCGCCGCAAAATAAATAGTGAACTATGAAAAAGATTTTAGGAATGGGCAATGCCCTTGTCGATATTATGACCACCCTGCCCGATGACGGCGTGCTGGCCGAATTCAATTTGCCGAAAGGCAGTATGCAGTTGGTCGACAGCAGTTTGTGCGACAGAATCAACAAACGGATTGAGTGCTACAACCCGAAAATTACGGCGGGCGGCTCTGCGGCCAACACCATCAAAGCCTTGGCGCACCTTGGCGCACCATGCGGGTTCATTGGCAAAACCAGCCTCGACAAGTTGGGAACACTTTTCCGCCAGGACCTTGCCAATGCGGGCGTTGCACTGCACGTTCTTGACAGCCAGTCGGCTACGGGGCATGCCATTGCGCTTGTGTCGCCCGACTCCGAGCGCACGTTTGCAACCCATTTGGGCGCGGCTGTCGAACTGTCGGCAAGCGAAATCGACTCGGCGGTTTTTGCCAAATACGACTTTTTCTATATTGAAGGCTATCTGGTTCAAAACCACGAACTTATTGAGAATGCCGTAAAAACAGCCCGCTCGCTGAATATGAAGGTTGCCATCGACCTTGCAAGTTACAATGTGGTGGCCGAAAACCTTGATTTTCTGCATCGTATATCGAAAGAATATGTTGATATAATTTTCGCCAACAAGGAAGAGGCCAAAGCCTTCACTGGCAAAGACGCCGAGGCCGCGGTGGATGATATTGCCGCCTTGTGCGACATTGCAGTGGTGAAAGTCGGTAAGCGCGGCTCGATTATCCGTCAGGGCGACAAGGAGTTCCGCACAGGAATCATCGACGCCAACTGCATCGACACCACTGGGGCTGGCGACTTCTACGCCGCAGGGTTCATGTTCGGCCTGGCGTCGGGCTACAGCCTCGACCGCTGCGGGCAACTGGGTGCGCTGCTCTCGGGCAAGGTGATTGAAAGTCTTGGCGCGCAAATCTCGCCCGAAGGCTGGGCTTTTGTTGATAAAGAATTGAAAAACATTTAGTTGAAGTGTTGAGGAGGTTTAGCGAATTTTTCGATTATCCAATTCATCGATAAACATAAAAATGCTGAATTTGAGAAAAATAGGGTTGATTTTTGGTTTGGCGCTGTCGCTGATGGGCGGTGGTGTGCAAGCACAACCCTCGGAGTATCAGTTCACATTTGAAGTTGACAGCCGAGCAGCGCTCGACAGCCTGTCGCAACGGATTTCAATCGACAAAGTTGAAGGCCGCCGCGTGTGGGCCTACGCCAACGCCGACGAGATGGATTGGTTTCGGCAGACGGGCATCAGTTTTGAATTTTACCCCGACAAAAACGCTGCAAAAGCCTCATACCCAATGGGTAAACTTGTCAACGAGATGCAAAACCTCGACCGCTACCCCACCTACGAGGTTTACGACACGCTGATGCGGAATTTTGCGCATGACTATCCGCAGTTGTGCCGACTTGAGGTGGTAGCCACGCTGCCATCGGGACGGCAGATTCTGGCCGTGAAAATTTCGAAAGACGTAGCGCTCGACAACTCCGCCAAACCAGAAGTACTCTGCACAGCCACAATGCACGGCGACGAAGGAATTTGCGCCACAACCGCGCTCAATTTCTGCAATTTTCTATTGACTAATTACGGCACCGACAAACGCGTTAACCGTCTGATTGACAGTGTTGAATTTTGGATAATCCCTATTTTCAATCCCGACGGAATGTATAAAGGCGGCAACAGTTCGGTGAGCGGCTCAACGCGCTCCAACGGCAACTCAAAAGACCTGAACCGTAATTTTCCAAGCGTGAGTGGCGGCAGCAATGCCAGCCAACCCGAGACGAAGGCGATGATGGAATTCTTTGGAAAACACCATTTTACGCTTTCGACAAATCTGCACGCTGGCAACGAGTGCTTCAATTATCCGTGGGACACTTGGTCGCGCGTCACTGCCGACAACGACTGGTGGCGATTTGTGGGTGCCGCCTATCGCGATACCGCACAACATTATGGTTCAAGCGGTTACTTCGACGATGGCTGCAACAATTCGGCCAATGGCCTGACCAACGGCTATGCTTGGTACTCGATTTCGGGTGGGCAGCAGGATTGGGCAAACTACTTTATGCACTGCCGCGAGGTTACAATAGAGATTTGCGGAACAAAAGCGCCGACAGCGTCAGCCACCATTGCCAACATCTGGCGGTACAACAAAAACTCTCTGCTGAACTTCTACGCCGAAAGTCTGAACGGTGTGCGCGGAACGGTGACGAACGCCGCTGGCCAACCACTTGCGGCCCGTATCACCATTGCGGGGCACGACAAAGACAACTCGTGGATTGAGACCGACGCACGCGCTGGCGACTACCATCGTCTGCTGAAGGCTGGCACCTACAATCTGACTTTCGAGGCTGATGGTTATCTGCCACAAACTGTTAAAACAAAGGTGGTTGACGGCAAGACAACTTGGCTCAATGTAGTGATGCTGGACAAGAATCTCGCCCCACTCAAACTTGAAACTGAAAGCATCCGATTTGAATTGCCCCTCAACACCAGCGAGTTAAAATTGTTCGAGGTTGCCAACACAAGCAACCGCCAAATCAACTATACAATCGCCGCTGAAACAATGCCTTCGTGGCTGAAACTGAATAAATTAAGCGGCAATATTGAAGCAAACAACAGTGATACGGTTCGGATAACAGCCGACTGCCAGGCACTGCCCGCTGGCAATTATTCAACTGTCATTCGGTTTTCGTCAGTCAGCCAGACAGTTCATTTGAATATCGGACTGAATGTGATTGATAATTCGCCTGTTACGCCTGCCGAGTTGACAGGAATAACGATTGCCACATTGCCCACAAAACTTGAATACAGAATTGGCGACACGCTCAATGTCGATGGCGGAACACTGAAACTGGCCTACAGCAACGATTCGACAGCCATCATTGACATTAAACGCGAAATGATTGCGGATTTCAGCAGTGCCGATGCTGGAACTAAATTATTGACAGTCAGTCATGGCGGATTTACTGCAATGTTCAGCGTAATTGTTCGTGCCGACAGCACCCAACCACAGCCACAACCAATTATACTTCAGTCGGTTACCATATCATCGCTGCCGACAAAACTTGAGTATAAAATCGGTGATACGCTCGATGTTGACGGCGGAACACTGAAACTGACCTACAGCAACGATTCGACAGTCACCATCGACATGAAACGCGAGATGATTTCGAATTTCAGCAGTGCCGATGCGGGGACTATATTATTGAATGTCAGCCTAAACGGTTTTGTGTCGGTGTTCAGTGTGATTGTCCTTGCCAATGACACCATTCCCACTCCACCCATTGTGCTTCAATCAGTGGCAATCTCTGCATTGCCAACCAAACTTGAATACAAAATTGGCGACACTCTCAATGTCGATGGCGGAACGCTGAAACTGACATATAGCAACGACTCGACAGCCATAATCGGCATGAGGCGTGAAATGGTTACAAATTTCAACAGCGCCACAAGCGGAGTCAAACTGCTGAATGTCAGCCTAAATGGTTTTGTGTCGGTGTTCAGTGTGGTTGTTCATGCCGACAGCACGCCAGCACAATCGATTGTTCTTCAATCGGTTACCATATCGTCGCTACCGACAAAACTGGAATATAAGATTGGTGACACTCTCAACGTTGACGGCGGAACGCTGAAACTGACCTACAGCAACGACTCAACGGCAATCGTCAGCATGAAACGCGAGATGATTTCGGATTTCAACAATTCTACTGCTGGAACCAAATTGCTGACTGTCAATTTCGAAGGACTGGTAACAATTTTCTCAGTTAAAGTGATGGACAATGACACGCAGATTCTGGAATCGGAGTCAGGAACAATCATCGGAGTTCATGGAAGAGTCATCATCATCGAAAATGCTCATTCAGAGACAGTTGTTTATGACCTGCACGGACGCACCGTCGCAACCGACAGACGCTCAAACGCCCAAATATCGGTTCCAAAAGCAGGAATCTACATTGTGAAATGTGGCACTGTGAGCAAAAAAATAGCCATCAGATAATCGTCTGATGGCCATTTGGTTATGAATAGCAACAATCAGTATTTCACAAAATTAAACGGATAGCGCAGCATTTTTGAGAATCCCTGGCCAGCCTCAAACATATCATCGTCGTCCTCTTGCACATACCAGTTGAAAACCAACGATTTGCCGCTGCTAATCAAAGGTTTCATCTCCACCATAATATCGAAAAGATATTTGGTTGATGCCGTATTGAAATACTTCAGTTTGAAACTGACGCTTGTGTCCTCGCTGGGGCTTTTCAGGTAGTCGTCAATCCATGAGATTATCTGATCATAAAATTTGCGGGCATTTTCAGGAATTGATGTGCCTGTGATTGTGAATTTGCCTGTCTCAGGGTCGAAAACAACCTCTGGTGTGTCTTCTGTCCCATTAATAATTAGTGGTGCCATTTGAAAAACTTTTGAGTAATTAGTAACCACAAAGTTAAGTGAAGTTCGATAAATTTCACCGTTTTGCAGAAAAATTGAACAAAAAAAGGGTGTATGCGATTTCGGCGAAATTTCGACGAAATAATTTCGTATTTTGTAAACTGAAATACGAAAAACGAGCAATGATGTTGCACAAACGTATATTACTGATATTATTAGGTTTATCACTGCTAACGGCAAGTTGCAGCCATAAAGAGCATGTCGGCTTGATACTGCGAAACGCCAAAATATACACAGTGAACAGCAATTTTGCAGTGATGCAAAGCGCGGCCGTGCGCAACGGCAAATTTGTGGCCGTCAGCAGCGATGCAAACATCAGTGCCCGCTACACCGCCGACAGCGTTATCGAGTTGAAAGGCAAATTTGTCTATCCTGGATTCATTGATGCCCACGCTCATTTCACGCAATATGCCTTGTCTCAGTTGTACATTAATCTCGATACTGCAAAAACGATAAAAAATATCATCGACCAACTCGATGAATTTCAGCGCAATAATCCAGACATGTGGATTGTCGGGAAAAATTTGGACGCAGATTTTTTCCACGATAAGGAAATGCAAATCTGCACCATTCTCAACAGTCATTTCGCCGAAACGCCTGTGCTCATCTGGTTGAGCGACTACAATTCCGCATTGATTAACAAGGCTTTCGCCGATAAAATCTCTGCCGATGCAAACATCAAAAGCGGAATTATAAACCAACGCCAAGCATTTAATGCGTCGAAACTCATCCCCGCCCCAACCGATAGCATTATGGCAGAACTACTGAAACAGGCCGAGCAGGACTGTTTCAACGTTGGAATAACATCGACTACCGATTTCGGAACATCATATGGTAACGTGCAACTAATTGACAGTCTGCAAAAAAACGGCAGTCTGCGGATTCCTGTTTACGCCATACTTGAGCCTGTGGGCGAAAATGTCAGCAAGTACATCAACAAGATGCCGTATCAAACTGACAATCTGAAAGTTCAATCAATCGGCATCAGCCTTGACGGCCAACTCACGCAACATTTGGCCGTGATGCGTGCACCCTATGGCGACAAGCAGAACGGACAACTCGCAATATCAGCCGACAGCCTCCAAAAATTATGCAGAACTGCCTATGAACATGGGTTTCAAATGTGCGTGAACAGCATCGGAGACTCTGCTACCCGACTGGCTCTCAATACTTTTACCAAGATTCTGCCTATAAAAAACGATTTGCGCTGGCGAATTGAAGGTTTGCAAATGACTGTCCGCAAAGACCTGCGGATTTTAAACCATTACAACATAATTCCGTCGATTCAGCCATTGCAATATCAATCATCTAAAGCATTCATAGACAATAATTTTAACAAGAAACTGTCGCGTGAGGCATTCGCCTGGAAGCATTTTATCAGTCAGGACCAGGGTATTCTCTGCGGAACTGACTGTCCATACAATCAACTCAACCCGATGGCTGTTTTTTATGCTGCTGTGAAACAAGAAAAACGGAAGATTCACAACAAGCAAAGTCAGGAACTGACAACCACTCAGGCACTTAAAGCAATGACCATTTGGGCGGCATACTCGCAGTTCGACGACAAACAGAAAGGCAGCATTGAGGTTGGCAAATGGGCCGACTTCATAGTAACATCGGAAAACATAACCACAATGTACCAGCCCAATCTGCCTAACGTGACTGTTGAACGCACATACCTTAGGGGAAAAAGAGTTAAATGATTGTGAATTGAAAACGAAAATATTTGAAATTAAATATTTAATATTGAGCGATTAAAGAATTAAAACATTTCGATTATGAGGAAGTTCATTTTAGCAGCGATTGTGGCAGTGGCCGCCATTACTGGAGTCAATGCTCAAAACGTAAAAGTTGGTGACATTCTGCCCGACTTCACACTGAAAAACGTGAACGGCGAAGACGTAAGCCTGTCACAATTCAGAGGTCAGGTGGTGCTTGTCGATTTTTGGGCATCGTGGTGTGGACCATGCCGCCGCGAAAATCCGAAAGTGGTTGCCGCTTACAACAAGTACAAAGACAAGAAGTTCAAAAAAGGCAAAGGCAAAGGTCTGGTCATCTTGAGCGTGTCGCTCGACTACGATAAAGATGCCTGGGTGAAGGCCATCGCCGACGATAAACTTGAATGGGACACTCATGTGTCGGACCTGAAATATTGGGATGGCATTGCCAAGAAATTCGAAATTAAATCGGTGCCGACAAACTTCCTTGTCGATGGCAAAGGCAAGGTTGTGGGCATTGGCCTGCGCGGCGACAAACTGATGGAAGCGCTGAAGAAATTGTAATTAGAATTTTCGGCTAATACGAACAGTCAGGGACAGAGCGGCACGCGTTCTAATTCCTGACTTTTTTATTGCATCATGCGCTCGATGCCATTCCAAAGGTCAACAGCCGACTTATCCCACGAGAATTTCTGACGCTGAACCTTCGCGTTGGCAACAAGTTGGGCGCGCAATTTTTCATCGGAAGCCATCCGTTTCAATGCATTGGCAATGTCATCGTCGGAATGCGGATTGACAAGAAGCCCCGCATCACCAGCAACCTCTGGCATCGAGGTGCAATTCGACGTTATGACAGGCACATCGCAGTTCATTGCCTCAACCAACGGCACTCCAAAACCTTCGAGGAACGACACCAGAACAAGCGCCTGCGAACTTGCTACAACGCTTTGCAAATCAGGAGCGTTCAAACGCCCGAGGAATACAACCTCATCGGCGTGCCTCATGTGCTCAAGCGTATGGTCAATCGACGACATCGACCACATACACTCGCCAACAATCACCAATTTGTGATTCGAGCCCACATCTTCCTTAAACTTGTCGAAAGCCCGCAACAACCCCTCAACATTCTTGCGCTGATTGAGAGAACCAACAAACAAAAAATACGGGCAGCCATCTGAAATTCTGTCTCTTACCTGTTGTTGTTCGGCATCATCCATCGGTTTGAAAACCGTTTTTACACCATTATATATAACGTCGATATTATCAGGCGAAATTCCCCAGGTTTTTACAATATCGGCCTTCGAATACTCCGAAACAGTTCCCAACCTTGTGGCTCTATCGGCAAAGAGCGGGAAATAGCGGTTGTAATATTTGCTCGTCAGAAATGGCTGGCTCTTAGGCTGATGCACAAAACCAATATCGTGAATGACATTATAGGTTCTCACCTTCGGATGCAATGGCATATAACCGTCGGTTGAGAGGAAAATATCGGCTTTGTATTTGCTTAATATCGAAGGAATTGAATATTCGAAACGCCAATACCACAAAAAAGGATGACGCGATGGCAGCACCGTTTTGACTGGCAACACATTGTCGGCATAAATGAACGATGGGTCCCAATCGCGGTCGAATATGAAGACAAACTTGTGCTCTGGGTGGTTTCGCACCATCCGCGACAAAATTTCATCAGTAAAACTTCCAAGCCCTTCAAGCCTGTCTTTCAACAAAGTCTGCGTGTTAACCGCTATTATCATAGACAAATATTGTGCCCGCAAAATTAGTAATTTTATTAAGGGAACTGGGGAAAAAACCATCACTCATCTTTTCGAAATTTCCAACAAGGAAAAACAACTTTTCAGCGAATAATCATTCAAACATTTGCAAATAATAATACAATTCACTATTATTGAAGAGTATTTGCAAACCAATTAGTTTTCAATGAAAATTGCTGATTTCGCCGATAGAAATCCCTTTATTCGAATTACCGTGCCATTCATGCTCGGAATAGTTTTATGTCATTATCTATCAATTCCAATAGTAATCAGCCTTGTGGCTTTGTGTTTGTGTGCAATCTGCACAATCATTGCATATAAACGCAGCCGCAAATACACAACCCGATGGATTCCCGGTGTTTTTGTATTTGCAACGTTCTTCGCTCTCGGTTACAATATGCTGACTATCAGCACACCGGCAGAACTCGACGCCAACACTTCTAAGCAAAAATGCGAATACCGTGCATGCGTCTCCAACACGCCATCAGAGGGCGAGCGCGCCTATAAAGTGGATTTACAGGTTGAGGCTGTTAAAGTATATGGAGAGTGGCAGAATTTCGACACTAAAATTGTTGCAACCATAATCAAGGACTCGCTTGCCCGACAACTCAAACCCGGGCAAACCATCATTTTCAATTCAAGAATTGACTCGCTCAACGCGCCAAAGAATCCTTTCGGCTTCGACTATTCACAGTATCTGCAACTTAACGGTGTGCAAGGCAGCATTTTTCTCAATTCAGGCGAATGGCAGATTGACGATGAATCGGTTCGCGGAATCAGACAACATGCCTTGAACATGCGGCAGAAACTTGTCAACATACTCAGAAATGCTGGGCTGAGCGGCAATGAGTTTGGTTTGGCTTCCACTCTTGTGCTCGGCTACAAAAACAGCATCGATGCCGAGGTGAAACAAGCCTATATGAACGCAGGAGCCATGCATGTGTTGGCGGTTTCGGGAATGCACGTGGGAATTGTCTGCAGCGTGCTTGAGTTTTTGATGACCATTCTTGGCGGCAGCATTCTCCTCACGCTGAAACGAATAATTATCATCGTGCTTCTTTGGGCATACGCATTCATTACGGGCCTTTCGCCATCAGTTCTGCGGGCAACCGTGATGTTCTCTTTCGTGATGCTTGCAAGGCTCATAAACCGCGAAATTTCCATTTACAACTCGCTTGCGGCATCGGCCTTCCTGCTGCTCTGTATCGACCCTTTGCTGCTCTTTAAAGCCAGTTTTCAACTGTCGTATGCGGCCGTGACAGGGATAGTGTTCTTTCAGCCGCGAATCACCAGGCTGATACGCATCCGAAACAAGCCCTTGAGATACATTTGGGAGTTGACAGCCGTCTCAATCGCAGCGCAGATTTCAACTTTGCCGTTCTGTCTTTACTATTTCGAGCGGACACCAGTCTATTTTTGGATGTCGAACATCATTGTCTCGCCAGGTGCGGCAGTAATGATTTTCCTGACCATGACGCTGCTTTTGGTGTCGCCTGTGGCCATTCTGACAAAGATTGTGGGGGTTGTTACAAGCGCGTTTGCAAAAGCAATGAATTTTTTGGTGATGTCCATTGCCAATCTGCCTTTCTCAACCATTGAAAATCGGTATATAACTGTTTTCCAAGCCTTGTTGGTAGCCTTTGCTATTATTTCGGCCACAATTTGGATTATCAATCATAAGCCCCAGGGACTGATTGCCGCACTGTGCGCCTTGCTAATATTCTTCATCCCGATAAGCGTCAATAAATTAAGCGCTTGTAACGTTCATACCATCAATGTTTACTATTCACCCAAAAATCCGTCGGTACAATTCGTCGATGGTCTCCACTCATATTGGACTTGCAATCTGTATTCCGACAACAAAAAGATTAACACATTGGTTAAGGGTGGCAATATCTTATGGAATTCACTGAGTTGTGATAAAATATCGCCGGAAAACTATGCTCCTAGCGGACAAATTCGTTTTGAAAACGGTTTTTTCAATTTTTGCGACATCAACGGCCTGCTAATCGACAGCAAAACGCAGCCGTTTGAATTCAACAAGGCCGACACTCTCGACTTGCTGATTGTCACAAGCGAGCCTGCAATAAGAGCCAAACAGATGCCTAAAAACCTCTCTTTCAAAAAGGTGGTTATCGATGCATCCGTGCCACCCTGGATTATGAGAGATTGGGAACGAAGGTTTTCAAAAAGTCAGATTCACAACGTTAAAAAGGCTGGCGCTTTCGTTTGGCGGCTTGATTAAGTCTCAAGCAACAACCGCCCGCAAACAAAAAAGGCGGCCATTTGCAGCCGCCCTTTGGGTTTTTCTATCCAAAACTGATTATTTGTCCAATTTTGGTGCCTCAACCGGGCAAACACTTGCGCATGTTCCACACTCTGTGCATTTCTCAGGGTCGATAACATAGATATCGCCTTCTGAAATAGCCTCAACTGGGCATTCGCTCATGCAAGTGCCGCAAGCCAAGCAATCTTCTGAAATTTTGTAAGCCATAATTTTAATTTTTAAAGTCGGTGTAAATATAAGTTATCTTCTAAAAATATCACCAATAAACTTTATTTTGCCTTTCGGCGATGTTTGTTGTTGATTTTCAATTATTTCTGTTCAGCGATTATCGTCTTACGTCCGACAACTTTCTGTCCGAGAGCCACTTTAACATCGTAATCGAGTGGCAATAGAATATCGACACGTGAGCCAAAACGGATGAAACCCATCTCATCGCCGGCGGCGCAAGCGTCGTCTTCCTTCACGTAGGTGAGTATGCGGCGCGCAACGGCACCTGCAACCTGCTTCACCATCACTGGCTCGCCCTTGGCGCGGTTCACAACCACTGCCGTGTGCTCGTTCAGGTCAGATGATTTTGGGGTGATGGCGCGGGTGAATTTGCCGTCGAAATGAATCACCTGCTTTACTGTACCGCTCGCTGGAATCCAGTTGATGTGCACATTCCAGCACGACATGAAAATCGAAACTTGAATGCGCTTGCCCATCACAATGCTCTGCTCGTCAATCTCTTCAATGGCAACAATAACACCATCAGCAGGACACAAAACCTGACTATCGGTCAGTTGGGGTTGCTTGCGGTTGGGGCAGCGGAAGAAGCGCAGCACAAAAAGAAGCACCAGACCTGATGCGGTTGCCGATATATACAAGGCCAGACCAATCCGACCAAAGAAATACACTATTGCATTTATTACCAACAAAATGGCCAATGCTTTCAGTATGACCGGATAACCGGCGCGATGAATTTTCATAACTATCAGAATCGATTACGAAACGAGCCGCAAATATGCAAAAATTACGGGGATTGCCAAAATGATGCTATCGAAACGGTCGAGAATGCCGCCGTGGCCCGGCAGAATGTTGCTCGAATCCTTGATGCCGATGGTGCGCTTGAGTTGCGATTCGGTTAGGTCGCCAAGCGTGCCGAAAACAACGGTGAGCAGCGCTACTATAATCCACTGCAAAGTGTCGAGCACGGGGAAGAACCGCGCCAGAAGCAGCGATGCGCCAACGGCTGCCAGTGCCCCGCCAATGAAGCCTTCCCATGTCTTTTTGGGCGAAATGCGCTCAAACATCTTGTGCCGCCCGATAGTAACGCCGAAGCAGTAGGCGCCCGTATCGTTCACCCAGATGATGATGAACATTCCCAACACCATAATGCTCTGATATTCGCCCGTGTGGAATGCTATCGGGCTTATGAGTGCAAACGGCAGAGCAATGTAAACCAGGCCGTAAAAAGTGTAGGCGATGGTTGTAATCGGATTATCGAAGTGACCAAAAAGCACAACAATGAAAACAGGCGTGAACAAAATCGCCAAAATCAGCATCAGTTGGCTGCTGACAAGGCCCGCACTCGTCAGGAAACTCAGAGCAAAAGCAACAAGCCCGGCGACGGTGCCATACACCGCAAGCGGCTTGTATCCGCCCTGACGGCCGATTCGGTAGAATTCCCACAAGGCAATCACGTCAATCACGGCGAAAAGCGCCGCAAACGTCCACTCGCTGTAGACTATGCCCGAAATGAGCACAACCAGAAAAACGATTCCTGTTATCAGCCGCTGCCAAAAATTACTCATTATCAATGCTTTTAATGATTGTTTCCGCTTGCTCGACCTGCTCGGGCGAAACGTAGACATGAACATCACCAAACAGGTACGATGAGTCCTGAGCGTTCATCACAACAGGCTCAAGACCAGCCGTTTCCAAAAGCCCACGAACCATTTCGGCTTCGTAGGTCTTTTTTGTCGAAAACACTATTTGCCAATCTTTTTCCATTATTCCGCGCTGTTTTCAGTTTTATCGTTATCTGACTCAACGGCGTTGTTTTCAACGGGTTGCGCGCCGTCGGTCTGCTCTGCGGCTTTCTGCTGATGCTCGTAGTAAGGCGTTTTGCCATTTGGGCGTGGGCCCAGAATCTTCTCAAGGTCTTCGGCAAACAGCACTTCGCGCTCAAGCAACAAGTTGGCCAGTTGGTGGTGCTGATCTTCGTATTTGGTCAGCACTTCCTTCGCCTTGGCGTATGCTTCGTCGATGATGCGCTTTGTCTCTTCGTCGATGGTGCGGGCCGTCTCTTCGCTGTAAGGTTTGGCGAATGAGTATTCCGACTGACCCGACGAGTCGTAGTACGACAGATTGCCCACTTTGGGGCTCATGCCGTAGTAGCAGACCATCGCGTAAGCGTGTTTGGTGGTGCGCTCTAGGTCGTTGAGAGCGCCTGTTGATATGCGGCCGAAGAAGAGTTCTTCAGCAGCACGACCACCAAGCAAGGCTGCCATCTCTTCCATAAGTTGCTCTTTGGTGGTGAGTTGGCGCTCTTCGGGTAGATACCATGCGGCACCCAGCGCCTGACCGCGCGGCACAATCGTCACCTTGATGAGCGGATTGGCATGCTCAAGCATCCAACTTACAGTGGCGTGACCTGCTTCGTGATAGGCGATGGTCTTCTTCTCTTCGGCCGAGATTATCTTGTTCTTCTTCTCGAGTCCACCCACAATGCGGTCGATGGCATCGAGAAAATCCTGTTTTTCAACTTTCTGCTTGTCGTGACGGGCTGCGATGAGCGCGGCTTCGTTGCAGACGTTGGCAATGTCGGCACCCGAGAAGCCCGGCGTCTGCTTTGCAAGCGATTCTGCTGTAACGTCAGATGCCAGTTTGGTGAGCGGGCGCAGGTGAACTTTGAAGATGTCGGTGCGCTCGTTCAGGTCGGGCAGTTCAACGTGGATT
>JAEEPS010000013.1 GCA_016284875.1 Salinivirgaceae bacterium
TGACCTGCTATGCTTTCAGAATCAGATCGTCAACAACGTTGTTGACAGCAATCTGACGATCGAGAAAATCTGGGGCGAGACGGGCTATTTCACCGCCCGCAGTATGGACGTTTTTATCACCAAACTGCGCAAATACCTGAAGTCGGACCCGAACATTGAGATTACTAATGTGCACGGATCTGGATATATTCTTGGGGTGAAAGGGTAGATGTAACTTTAATGAAATATTTGTGTCAAATTGCCAAAAAAAATCCCAAATTTGGCACTCCTAAAAACTATATTAAGATGAAACAAACATTTATCAGACTGGCGGCATGCGCTACACTCTGTGCTACAATTATTTCGTGTACAGACAAGCTTCCGCACAAGGTGGATTTCTACCACTGGAAAACAACCTACGAGGTTGGAACGATTGCAAAAGAGTATATGAGCAATCTGCAAAGCGAATCCATTTATCTGCATGTTTTCGATGTTGTGAAACGCAACGGAGAGATTATCCCAGAGGGAAAGATTCTGCCGTTTGAGCACGACACAACCTTGACGCAAAACTTTGTGCCGACAGTTTTCATAACTCACAGCGTATTTGGCAATTATAACGATGATTATGAGGTGCTTGCTGACCGAATTTTGTCGCTCATAAACTCAATTTTCTATCGAAACGAATTGGGTAGTTACAGCGAGTTGCAAATCGACTACGACTGGACCAAAATGACCAAAGACAATTACTTCAAGTTCCTCCAGATTCTGTCGAACAAGGCTGAAAATCAGTATAATTCAGCAAAAGTGTCGTGCACCATCCGTTTGCATCAGATAAAGGATTTGAAGGAGATGGGCGTGCCGCCAGTGTCAAAGGGCTGCCTGATGTGCTATGCCACTTCAAACCCGACCGACGGCATGGATTCGAACTCAATTCTCGATGTTGAATTGCTGAAAAACTACACCCAGTATCTTGAGGCTTATCCGCTTGAACTCGACTATGCTCTGCCGTTGTTCTCGTGGGGCGTGGTGACCAACCATATGGGCAAGACAAAACTTGTGAACGGCCTTTCTTCATCCGACATGAACACCGACGCCTTCAAGAAAATCGGCGAAAACAAATATGAGGTTGTTGAGGACGGATTTGTCCACAATCTTTATCTAAACAAAGGATTTACCGTTGAGATAGAGGAGATTACACCGAAACTTCTCAGCAAGGCAAAAGCCTATTTGGACGAGAAACTGAAAACCGACTACCACATTGTTTATTTCCAGATGAGCGACGGTTTCTTGAAACGATTTACTATTGACGACCTTAAATAAGATATTGACTATGAAAAAGATATTATATGCATGCGCCATTGCTTTGGCGACTTACGGAACTGCCAATGCCTGCGGCGGTTATGATTATGATGATTATGAAGCCTATGGCTCATGGTTCTTCTCTTCGTTCGAAAACGATTTTGCGTTCTTTGATGCAAACAAGTACAAAGGCAACATTGAGGACTGGTCAAAATATTTGAACATATCGTATGAGGATGCCGAATATCTGGTGCTGAAAGTCAAGAAAAACGAGATTGAGGCTGCCATAAACGGCTATCTGTCAGACCCGAACCTGAAATTTATGACGCCCGATTTCCTGAAGAAAAATCGCAGGGCTCTGCAGTATCTGGTCTGCGCCAAAACCATTGAGCCATACGCCACGCGCGATTATAACCCGTATTGGGAGTGGTCATATTATTGGGAAGATGAAGGTCCAGCCATTTCGGAGTTGGGCGAGGAGTTTGTCAATGAACTGATTCAGGCCTGCGAAACCGAAACCGACAAAGAGTTGAAACTTCGCTACGGCTATCAACTCGTGCGCTACGCCCACTATCTGCACCAATACAGCGACGCAGTCAACTATTTCGACAAGTATGTTGAGCCGCTCAAAATCAAAAACGAGGTTTACTACTATGCGCTTAGCCAGAAGGCTGGTGCCGAATACAACTTGCGGAAATATACACAGGCCGTGAAAAACTTTGTGAAAGTGTATGTTAACTCTGACGATTTGAAAGAGTCGGCTTATCGTTCGATATTCAATTATTGCGACGGATATTTCATCCCCACATCGCTTGCGCAGATGTGCGAGACTCAGGAGCAGAAGTTCGACATCTATCTGCTTCTGGCTTACAACAATTTCTCCGATCCGCTGCAGTTGGCTAAGAAAATCACCGACATCAACCCCGACGCGCCGCAGGCTCGCAAGATTATTGCTAAGCAAATCAGCCAGTTGGAGAGTTACTATCAGGATCAGGTGTGGTCGCAGGTTTTATCTATCGAGCAGGACAATGGATTCCGTCTTACGGGCAACGATAAAATCTACAATGCCACAATCGAGTATTTGAGCCAGATGCCCAGCCAAGCCAAGGATGCCGATTTCTGGAACATGTGTTTGGGTTACGTTTACTTCCTTAATTCTGACTACGACAAGGCAAAACTGGCGCTCGACAAAGTATCAGCAAAGACAAAATCCGAGAATCCAGACATCAAGAATGTCTATCTCTACATTGATATCTGCCAGTTGAAGACGATTACCAAGGAGACCGAAACCGAATTCTTCAACACCCACAAGGAAATTCTCGACATGTATCCTGTTGCCACTTATTTGCGCAAAGTGCTGGCTAACAGATATTATGTGGCCGAAGATTATGCTAAGGCATATTTAATGATGAATAGCGTTTTCAACGTTGCGGAGTATTTCCCGACATCGTTTGTGGATGATTTAATCGCTTTAGAGCAGAAAAAAGACAAAACACCGCTAGAGCAGTGGTTGACTCAATATGATGATGGAGCAGTTGTCCACCTTCAGCAGTCGGCATTTAAAGGTGCAATTGCCGCTGCCGATATTGAGAAGGCCAAAGAAATAAAGAAAAAATACGAACTTAATGATACTGAGCCTGTTGAGATGTTCTATCATAACATTATGAATGTCTACGGTACAGGTTATGGCCTTTACGACGACTATGTGGCTGACGTGGTGGGCAACGCCAAGAAAGTGAGCCTGACCGCCACTCTCGAAAAACTGATGCAACTGGCCCATGGCAACGATGCCGCAGCCGCCAAAGCAAACTACGTTTTGGGCAACTTCTACTACAATCTGTCGCACGTGGGCATCTGCCGCCACTATCTGAAAAACATCTCATCGCCCGACTATCACTCGTGGGAATACGAGAAATATTCAAACACAGGCGAGTTGGAGGTTTACAAATTCGACAAGGACGCGAAAAAGCAGGAGGAGTATTTCCCGATTGTAAGAGGTACGTTCACCAATACCATCAATGTTGCCGAAAGATACTTCAAGCAGGCTGATATGATTGATATTGGCGAAGAATTTGCCGCACACGTGGCATTCGGTTTGGTTAAATGCGACCAGGCGCGTAATCAGGAGTATAGTTATTGGGGTGACGCGATGTATGCTTCGCCATTGTTCGCGCGATTGGCAAATGATTATACGTCAACAAAATATGCTGAGGAAGTGCGCTCAAATTGTGTCTACTATTATTATTACGATAGTTTCCTGCATGAAGAAGAAGAAGGGGATTAAATTGGCAAGGATTTCTGGATATTTGATATTTGGAAATAATTGAATCTTAACGAAGTTACAAAGCAATTTGTAACTTCGTTTTTTTTATTAGTTGTCGTACCAACTCTTTGTCTTGTTGTACTTTAAGTCTTGCAAGACGGCTGATTTGACGGCAATGTTGAAAGTGTAACTCTGCCGTGGTCCGAATGGTACAAAGTTGAGTGAAGCCGCCCAGCAGTGAAGGTCGCGTGAGAGGGTGAATCTTGTATAGGTAAACTCTTTTGAGTCAAAATCATAGCCCGATGAGAATCCGATTTTCCATTTCGGTGTCAGGCTGAAATCGCCATTGAAACTCAGCGATTGCGACAGTTTGCCGCTTGTCTTGGGTTTGGAATAGGTGAGGCTGTAACTGAAACTCAGGTTCCACGGAATGTCGAAATAATTGTATTCGTCAAGATCGCTGTCGTCGTACATTGAGTGTTCGGCATCAACAACAGGCTTGTTTTCTTCTTCTGTTTTCTTGTCTTTGCCGAACAACTTCTTTGAGTTGAGACTGTATCCGGTTGACATTGAGGCTCTTGTTATGCGGAATGGTTTGCCGGAATGGTTGTATTCAAACTCATTGATTTTGGTGCCAACCGAGTCAATGGCATAAAAACAGCCAGTGGCATTTAGCTGGATGCCAAGGCTTTTGAACAGCGTTGTTTTGGCCGACATGCTTAAGTCGCTCCAATTGAACTCATCGGCCAGAATGTTGTAAGAAGTGCTGAAGTTGAGCGCGTCGAGTAGTGATACCTTGCGTTCCTGCTTCACAGTGTCTTGTTCGTCTTTCACTTTCATCTCAAACTTGTTGCCGAGCGAGAATCCTATAGAGCCACTTTTGCCGCTGCCTGGAAGTCCGTAAATACCATGCATGTACGGCGAATAGAGTTTAGTTCCAGTGGTGTCGCGTGGGTCGGTGATATAAAAGCCGTATTTCTCTTGGCTGAAATCGGGCCGCCAACTATAACTCACTGATGGTGTCAACACATGGCGCAAGGCCTTAACCGGCCCAATTTTGAACAGATACATTCCGTAGAGTGTGGTGCTCAGTCCGGCACCGAAACTGTAGTCGTATACGCGGTAGAATCCGTGCTCCTCGCGCTCTTTGTAGTTGCGGTTGCTGATGGGAGTGGTGTCGTTGATTGCCTCAATGAAATGTCGATTGAAATACCAACGCTCACTGTAACTTGCTGATGGCGACAAACTGAAGTATTTCAACACTTTGAATGATTTTGTCACTGACGGATTGTGCTTTGCGCCGTACTCAAATTTTTCAAGTGTTCCGTTGGTGAAAAGACTGTCAATATGCGTCTTCACACGGTTTTGGAACGTTCCGGTGTAACTTACGCCAATGTCCTCATACCAACGCGCCGAGCCAACCTTGTTGCGGCGTTTGAACGGCTGTATGCGGCTCATTGTCAGTGTAAAGTTAGGAAGCGTAAGGCTAAGGCTTGAGTCGCGTGTGTTCTGGGTGTGCTGGATGTTCATCGACAGGCTGAATGGCGAGTTGTATATCCGGCTCATCTGGTACGAAATGCTCGATGATGTGGTGTTCGTCAGATAGTCTTGCGATGATGTTGTCTGGTAGCGGTTGTAACTGCTCGACGAGAAGTTAACGCTGGCCGAGAAAGTGCTGTTTGGACGTGCTTTTGAATCTTGAGTGTGTGTCCATTGAACTCGGTATTGGTCTTCGTTGCGGTAGTTCTGCAGACCTTTCTCGCCTATGAGCAGTTTGGCATAGTTCACAGCAACATTACCTGAGAACTTGTAGCGAAGTTTGTATCGCGATGTTCCGCCCAGCGCCCACGAGCCTTTGGAGTAAATGCTACCGCGAAGTGTCAAGTCAACGTAGTCATTACCAGCAAAATAATAACCTCCGTCAGCTAGGAAGAACCCTCGGTTTTTCTCTTCGCCCACACGCGGCATCAGAAAGCCTGAAGTCTTCTTTTTTGTGATGGGGAAGTAGCCGAACGGAATCACCAGCGGCAGCGGAATGTCTGCCATCACCATATATGATGGTCCGGCAATGATAGCCTTGTCAGGAATGTATTTTCCTTTAGTCAGTTCGATGTAGAAATGAGGGTCCTCAAGCTCGCAGGTGGTGAACTTTCCGTGAAGCATGTTAATCGTGTTATCAACCTCTTTTTTAGTCAGTTCGCTATGCAGATAGCCGTCTTCCTGCTCGGTGTAGAGTTTCTCAATATAGCCGCGTTTGGTATTCACGTTGTAGGTGATGTTGATGGCTTTCATCTCTTCGTCTTTCTGCTTGAACACAGGCCTTCCGTTGACGTTGCCTGTTGAGTCGGTCACACCTTCGGCGTAGATTATGCCCTGGTCCATGTCGGCCTCAATGTAGGCAGCCGTCAGCACAATGTCTTCATACTCGATTTTCGCGTCACCGAAAAGGAACACTTTCTTGCCGTCGATAGAGAATATGGTTGAATCTTTGGCGCTGGTCTTCACGTCGGTGGTGAGCAAATTTTTCTTTGCTTTTGGCTTTTTAGTCGCCAACGAGTCGGCAGCCGATAACGAATCAACTGCCGTCGCAAGCGTGTCGACCGCGCCGGACATTATGGTTGTATCTATATTTGCGACAGTGTTAATCGAATCATTATCAGTGGTTTGAGCACCCACTGTTAAATTGATGATTAAACAAATCAACAATGTCGCAAGAAGACCTTTTGTTTTCAAATCAAATAGAAAAATATACTATTTTTGTTACGCAGCAATACATAATATTATTGCGTGCCAAAACTAAACAAAATTAAGGTGCAATCAAGGTTCGCCGTTTTATAATTTTCAGATGGGAAAAAAACTTGCAATCGCGACATTGGTTTTGACAATATGCTTGGGCGTCAGTTGCGCCGAAGCCCAGAAAAAACAGCAGTACAAACACACCATTGTGCTCGATGCCGGGCACGGTGGCCACGATACAGGCGCCATTGGTAAGAAGGGGCGAGAGAAGGACGTTGTGCTCTCAATTGCGCTCAAAGTGGGCGAGTATCTTAAAAAGAACACACCCGACACCCGCGTCATCTACACCCGCGACTCCGATTTTTTTGTTCCACTCGACGAGCGCGCCGCCATCGCCAACAAGAATAACGCCGACCTTTTCGTGTCGGTTCACGCCAATTCGAACAAGAACACTAAACCATTTGGTACAGAGACATTTGTGATGGGTTTGCATAAATCGCAAGGCAACCTTGAGGTGGCCCAGAAAGAGAACTCTGTAATCGTGATGGAGCAAGACTATAACACTAAGTATGAGGGATTTGACCCGTCGTCGGCTGAGTCGTACATCATCTTCTCGCTTATGCAGAACGTCTATCTCGACAAGAGCTTGAAACTTGCGTCGATGGTGCAGGACGAGTTCCGCGAGAAGGCCAAGCGTGCCGACCGCGGCGTGAAACAAGCCGGATTCCTTGTGCTGTGGCACACCAAGATGCCGAGCATTCTGATTGAGACCGGCTTCATCTCGAACGAAGAAGAGGAGAAATACCTGATGTCAGAGAGCGGACAGGATTATCTGGCTTCGGCCATTTTCCGCGCCATCCGCGACTATCTGGCATCGCTCGATGCAGAAGAGCAGGAAGTGAAGAAAATCACTGTTCCCGATTCAGAGCCTGAGCCGGAAACCACATTGTGCTACCGTCTGCAGGTGGCCACCACATCGGCTCCAGTTGCCGACCCGACTGAGAAATTCAAAGGGAAACCCGACATTTTCGAGTATAAGGACGGCAATAAATACAAGTACATGATTGGCAAATTCGCCACTCTTGCCGAGGCCTCAGAATTCAAAAAAACAATCAGCACCGAGTACCCCGATTCATTCATAGTGCCATTCAACAATGGCAAAAAAATCTCGATGAACGAAGCCAAAAAGTTGGAGAAGAAATAGAACTCACGTTTCTATACCATATAAATATATCCAGCATCAAAATTCATCAAAAACACAATCTTTTTACCGTTTTTCTGAGGTTTGCCAAAAACACGTTTTCAACACCATTTTTGAGGCAAATTTTCGGTTCTTTTTTTTGCAAAAAAAACGCTGAAATTTTCACTTAAACCTTTCTGAAAATAATACTTATTTAGTTTTCAGTCAGTTATGAAATTTACTTATAGTAGACTGATAATCAATATGTTATCTGTCACAAAAAATATTATAAAAATTTTTTTAATTTTTTTTGAATTGATATTTAGACCAATAGATGATTTTGATGAAAAGCAATAGGCAAACGGCTTTTTTTTCTCCGTTTTTTTAACAATGTTTGTACATCGATTTACGGAAAACATAAGTTATTATTAGTCAGATGGATAAGGATTACAAGCAAGTCTGGAGCAATTGTTTGCGTTTAATTAAGGATAACGTTAGAGGTGCTGAGTACAGAACATGGTTTGCGGACATAGTTCCGGTGAAGTTGAATGGCAAGGTTTTGACCATTCAGGTGCCTAGCACATTCTATTATGAGTATTTGGAGGAGACTTACATTGATTTGCTGCGCAAGGCGCTTCATGCCGAACTGGGCGAAGGTGCCGGACTTGAGTACAACGTTGTGATGCAGAACAATATGATGCCTCACTCGCAGCCGTTGATCACTCGCTATCCCAGCAGCAACAAGAAGGACATATACAACAATCCCGTTAATATGCCCAACGAGGACCATTCATCGATTAAGAATCCGTTCATCATTCCAGGTTTGCAGAAGTTGCAGATTGATCCGAAACTCAACAACCGCAACACGTTCAGCCGTTTGGTGGAAGGGGAGTTCAACCGTTTGGCGCGTTCGGCTGGTTATGCAATAGCAACTAATCCGGGCAAGACAACTTTCAATCCGCTGTTTATATATGGTGGTTCCGGACTTGGAAAAACACATTTGGCCCAAGCCATTGGAATCGAGACTAAAGACCGTTTCCAGGACAAGGTTGTGCTTTATGTGACTGGCCATGAGTTTACCATGCAGTTTGGAGATGCAACGGCAAATAATACCCGCAACGATTTTCTGCATTTCTATCAGATGATCGATTTGCTGATTATTGATGATATTCATGAATTGGCAGGCAAGGCGAAAACTCAGGATATCTTCTTCGAGATTTTCAACCATCTGCATCAGACTGGCAAACAGTTGATTATCACTTCAGATACTGCTCCGGCCGATTTGCAGGGCATTGAGCCGCGTCTCTTGTCGAGGTTCAAATGGGGTCTTTCGGCAGAACTTTCAAGCCCCGATTACGATTCGCGCAAAGCGATTCTGAAGCAGTATGCTTACAACGAAGGAATTGAAATCAGCGACGATATTCTTGAATATGTGGCTGCCCATATAACCAACAATATCAGAGAGTTGGAGGGAGCTTTGATATCACTTTTGGCACATTCGACCTTGAACCGCGAGACAATCACCATCGATCTGGCAAGGCAGATTATCGACAAGTTGGTGAAGAACACAACTCACGAACTCAATGTCGGCTACATCCAGAAGGTTGTCTGCGATTACTTCAATCTGAATACCGACGCCATAACATCAAAAACGCGCAAGCGCGAGATTGTTCAGGCTCGTCAGATTGCCATGTATTTCGCCAAGAACATGACCAAACTGTCGCTCGCAACCATTGGCTCACAGATTGGCGGAAAAGACCACGCAACGGTTCTGCATGCCTGCAAGACAGTCAACAACCTCATCGATACCGACCGTCAGTTCAAAGGTTATATTGACGAAATCGAGAAAAAATTGAGAATGTGATAGTGTAAAAGCACACAAAATCAACAATATAAGCCGTGTGACAAATTAGTCATGCGGCTTTTTTGTTGGGCGGTTTTTCGCGTCAATTAAATCCTTATTTTTGTAGTTTGAATCGTATTATTGATGAATATGGAAAAGATGAGAATATTTCTGGCTTTTTTGTTGATGATGACAGTGCAAACTCTTGTGGCACAAGACGAAACAGTGAGACATCCGAACAATAAAGTCAGTCTGAACGGCAGGGAATTCTATATCCACATTGTGCGGAAAGGCGAGACCTTGAGCGCCATCAGCCGTGCCTACGAGGTGCCTGTCGATACCATCATTGCCGACAATCCGCAACTCACATACCAGATTCATCCCGACCAGTACATCAACATACGAGTAAAACAGGAGGAGAAACAACCCGAAAATTTCAATTATCACATTATAACCAAAGGCGATACGCCATACAACATTGCCAAACGCTATGGCATCAGCATCGATGAGTTATACCGAAATAATCCAGGTGCGGAGTTAGGCATCAAAATCGGTGAAAGACTGAAGATTAAGGCCGACAATAAAGCCGAGGTTGAAGCCGAAGTGGCACAGGCGGCCGATACTACCTTCATGCTCCACAAAGTTGGCAAGCAGGAGACTCTGTACGGCATAGCACGGATTTATCACACCACACCAGCCGAAATCGAGGCACTCAACCCCGATATAGTTGGTCGCTCGATACGGATTGATGAGATGCTGAAAGTTCCTATCCAGAAATCTGTGGCAGAGGAAGTTATCGAGGGTGATTTTGATTTCCACAAGGTGGCCAAACAAGAGACTCTCTACGGCATTGCGCGTGCATATCAGATAAATGAGAAAGCACTGCTGAAAATCAATCCGAGTTTGAAAAAACGCGAGTTGCAAGAAGGCGAGTTGATTCGCATCCCGAAAGGGGCCGCCAAAACAGTTGTGGCAGATGAGCCAGTTGTTAAGGAGGAGCCCGCTGCGCCAACCATCAGTGAGGAGGAACAGAAGAGAATCGATGCCTATGAGGCCGACAACCGCATAATGCACACAGTGCAGGACGCTCAATTCGACAAATCGAAAACCTATAAGGTGGCATTCTTCCTGCCTCTCTATTTGACTATGAACGACACAACCGGATGGGGAACGAATTCGGGTAAAGTATATGCCAAATCAAAAAACTTTATTGAGTTTTATGCTGGTTCAATGCTGGCTCTCAACGAGTTGAGAAAGCATGGGCTCTCGTTCAATGTTGAGGTGGTTGACACCAAGGGCGATAGTCTTTACATATCGAACTATATGCACAACCACGACATGTCGGGCTACGACATGTTCATTGGCCCGGCTTTCAGCGGCGAGTTGCAGGTTGTGGGCGATTATGCGTGGGAGCACCAGATTAACATTGTGTCGCCGCTGTCGGTCAAAAGCACCTTCATCGACCATAATCCCTATGCCTTCCAGGTTTGTCCGACGCTCGACATTCAGATGAAATATATGGCGGAGTTCCTGAATCAGATTGATACAAAGAACTTTATCGTCATTCATAATGGCGATGCCCAGGAGCAGGATTTCATATCGGAGTTCAAACGCCAGTTGTATTCATCGATTCACGGCGACAACCTCGACCAAGTGCGCTACAACGAGTACTATTACTATACCAGCGGCGATGTTCTGAATTCAGCGTTTATCAAAGGAAAGGATAATATTGTGATTATTCCGTCGACCGACCGAGCGTTTGTTACCGACGTGATGGGAAAACTCAACGGCTACTCTTACGAGTATCGTGTCACACTGTTCGGACAGCCGCGCTGGGAGCGTTTTGAGAGCATCGACATCGATTATTTCCACAACACCAACACGCATTTCCTGTCGAATTCCTACATCGACTACAGCAAGCCTGAAATAATCGATTTCGTGCGCAATTATCGTAATATATTGGGAGTAGAGCCCGACCGTATGGCTTTTCAGGGATACGACATCACAATGTTCTTCTGCACTGCACTGAACAAATTTGGGCACGATTTCCGCCGCTTTATCATGTATCACACGGCGCCATTGCTTCAAACAGAATTCAATTTTGTGCCTTATACCGACCAGGGCGGCTACCAGAACACATCCATTTACATTCTCGATTACGCTAAAGACTACACAATCAAGAAGATTGCCACGTATCCGGAGAAGTAATGGAAAAGAAAAACAAAAATGCGGAAACATGATATCCGCTTGATATTTTTTATACATTTGCACCGCCAAAAAGGAACGGAGTTTAGCGCAGTTGGTAGCGCGCTACGTTCGGGACGTAGAGGTCGCTGGTTCGAATCCAGTAACTCCGACAAGCTCGACTAAAAGTCGGGCTTTTTTTATGCTTGCTGCAGTAGAAAAGCGGATTTTTGCCTGCACAGATTTATTAGCCATCATTCTTGTACAAGGTTTCTTGGCGCATAACAGTCACATCTGCAGTTTGTTATGGCGGAAAAACGTGTGTTTTTCCTCTTTATGCTTGCGATGTATGAATGCCATCTTGCCCAAGATGGGAAATGTCAGAAAAATTGGCTAAAAATAGGGCAGAACTAGAATTGCTCGAACATGATTTTTGAATTTACACTTTTAGGTCCCATTCTTGACTTATATCAGAAAGCCAGTAGTCATGCGGTTTGCAGGTTGGGAGAGGGTAGAACTCATAAAATAGAGTGGGTTGCTATTTATGCGTTGTCTGACGATAAAACTCAAGTTTGACTTGTACAAAATTTTGGGCAAAATAGAAGAATTTTCTATTTAACAATAATTTTTAATCATCTATCTAAATACACAACTGCTTTCCAGTTGTGTTAGATATGTAAAAATACCGATTTTTACATATTTAATCGTTAAATATTGTTGTGTCTAATTGTCGTATAATCAGTGTTTTATATATAATCACTTTAACCTTTATTTTAATGTTTTCGAGCGTTTACCGGTGTTTTTGCCCATAAATAGCCAATTTATCACAACCAATACATTGAAAGCCAATAGAATACATTGATTATCTAAAATAAAAATTTAAGTTAAAATTTATCCTACCGTTGGATTTTGTAAACATTTGTAAAAATTACCGGTGTTACAAATTTAAACTATTGGTTAAAATTTAAATATTACATTTGTAACCATAATAAGATGTTGTTATGGATATAAGTGTAAGGATTGCAAAAATTATCGCTTCAGAGGGGTTGACGGCGTCTGCTTTTGCCGATAAAATTGGCGTACAACGCTCAAATATTTCGCATATTATGAATGGTCGCAGCGGGCCGAGTCTGGAACTGCTGCAGAAGGTTCTGAGCGCTTTTCCGCACTATAACACAGAATGGCTCTTGATGGGGCGTGGCGAGATATATCGTCAGCCAGTGCAAACATCCATTTTTGATGTTATTGGTGAGCCTGAACCAGAGCCTGTAAAGACTCCTGCAAATGCAGTGGAAGCAGAGATGCAGACAACCAACAATGAACCACGAGTGCAGCAACCAGAACTGTTTGCTGACGAGCCGATAACGAAAGCCGGTGAACAACAGGCGGCAGAAACACCATCAAGCGTGGCGGCAGTGGCAGAGCAGGCTGTGAAGCGTGAAGCCGAAGTGAAGCAGATTGTTGTTCTCTATTCCGACAACACGTTTGTGGCCTACAACAAGCAATAAAACAGACAAATACGACAATTCGCGCGTTGTTAGCAAGTTGGTGAAATTTGTTGCTCATCAGCGGGCAATTGCTTGTCTATTCTCTTAAATTTGAACCGATTAAAACAAGCAATCGATGTATCAGAAAATCATCCGTCCGCTACTGTTCAGCATCGACCCCGAACGCATTCATGGCGTGATAAATACGGGGATGAAGGTGGCTCGCTGTGTGGGCATTGGCAAAATCATGGATTGGTGCTACAATCCGCGAAGTTTACAAATGGAAACAGAGTTTTGCGGCATTAAATTTCCAAACAAAATAGGCATTGCGGCTGGTTTCGACAAGAATGCCGAGGTGTATAAAATGCTTGGTAATATGGGGTTTGGCCATGTCGAGATTGGCACCGTGACGCCGCGTCCGCAGCTGGGTAATCCCAAGCCGCGCCTGTTCCGTCTGCCCGCCGATAGTGCTCTTATCAACCGCATGGGCTTCAACAACAAAGGCGTGGAGAACGCCGTGAAAAACCTGCGGCGTCGCAATCGTAAGATTGTAATAGGTGGCAATATTGGCAAGAACTCATCAACACCCAACGAGAAGGCCGTGGATGACTATGTGGCTTGTTTTCAAGCGCTTTACGATTATGTTGACTATATAACGGTTAATGTAAGTTGCCCAAATGTCACCAACTTGCGTGAGTTGCAAGGGCAGGAGTCGCTTGAGAGAATTCTGTCGGCATTAGCTATGCAGCGCAAGCAAAAGGCTGTGTATAAGCCGATTCTGCTCAAAATATCGCCCGATTTGAACTTTCAGCAGATTGATGAGTCGCTGGTGATTATTGAGCGCTACGGAATCGACGGTATTGTGGCGGCCAATACAAGCACAACGCGCAATGGTTTGAAAACCAGCGAGGAGCGCATCAAGGAGATTGCCAATGGCGGTTTGAGCGGGCAGCCGCTACGCGACCGTTCGGTTGAGATTATCCGCTATATCAGCCAGAAAACAGGAGGGAAGTTGCCTATTATCGGGGTTGGCGGCACCATGTCGCCCACTGATGCCATAGCCAAACTTGAGGCCGGAGCAACGCTTGTTCAGGTGTTTACAGGCTTCATTTATTACGGTCCGAAACTGGCAAAAGATGTAAACAAAGCAGTGAAAGATTGTTTACATAAGTAACAAATTATGTATTTTGTTTGTGTTTAGCTTTGTAACAACGAACGATTTTAATGGTTGAAATCAAGAAAAACTGAAAAAAATATTAACAAGGTTCTATTTAACAATAATATTCTATGTCAGAAATCGCTATTTTGAACAAAACAAAATATAACAGCAGATGCGGAAATAGATTTTTCCGAGTTGCGTCAGTTATTAAGAGTTTGGTGCCTGTTTTTTTTGCGGCTATGCTGATGCTGTCTTGTTCGGCTTCTCGTCGTGCTGCCGCCGACGAGCGTGCTGCGCTGTCGGCTAAGTTTGGTTTTGAGATTACCAAGGACGACAATATCAAGTTGTATCGCTACGTTTCATCGTGGATAGGCGTTCGTTACCGTACTGGCGGCACAACTAAGAGTGGTGTTGACTGCTCCGGATTTGCCGGAGCAGTATATAATGATGTGTATGGCAAGAAAATCCACCGCACTGTGGTTGACATCTATTCTGAAGACTGTCGCCACATCCGTCAGGGCAATTTGGAGGAGGGTGATTTGGTTTTCTTCCGCACCGACGGAAAAAATTCAAAAACACCGAACCATGTGGGTGTTTATCTGAAAAATGGCAAATTTGTGCACGCAAGCTCATCGCGTGGCGTTGTGGTGAACAGCCTTGAGCAGGAGTATTATCGTAAGGAGTTCATCAAAGGAGGAAGGGTTAAATGATTGATAAAGAGTTGTATAAATCGTTCGATGAGAGGCTGCCGATTTTCTTTAGGTCGTGGTGGCTCGATGCCGTGTGTGAAGGCGGAGAGTGGCATGCCGAGGCGCACCAGACGGGCGGTGAGTACGATTCGGTCTTTGTTTATTTCCAGAAACGCAAGTTCGGTCTGAAATACATTGTGATGCCGCCATTGACGCAGTTTTTAGGTGATTATTCATTCATTGACAGAGAGTTAAGTCAATATAAACCGATTTCAAATTATTATATCGACAAGTTGCCGAGGACGGTGTTCACGGCTATTTGCATGAGCCATACATTCCAGTATTGGAGTCCGTACAAATGGCGCGGATTCGATGAAACCACGCGTTACAGCCTTGTAATTAATGATTTAAGCGATTTGAATGCGGTTTATCGTAATTTTGAAGATTCCAAGCAACGCAATATCCGTAAGGCTACTGCAAAATTCAAAATTGCTGCAGGCTTGTCGGCCGATGAATTCTACGATTTCTTTGAAAAAAAATGCGGCTCTAAAGTTGAATACTCACAGACGATGTTTAAGAAACTTCACGGAGAATGCGTTAAAAACGATTCGGGAACAATTTTTTATGCTACAGATGAAAATTCAGCCGTTTGCGGCGTACTGTTCGTGGTTTGGGATAATCAATCGATGTACGCGTTGACTTATTCATTTGACGCCGAAGCGCGTAAATCTGGCGTTGGCGATTTGCTGATGTATGAAGCCATGAAATTGGCTGCAGAAAAACATTTGGCATTTGATTTTGAAGGCTCAATGATTGAGAATGTTGAGCAATCATATCGCAGATTTGGCTCTAAACCAGTTGTTTATCACAAAATTTCCCAAGCAAATATTTTTTTCAAAATCCTTAATTCTGTGCATCAAATTTACTGATGGGGTATATTTTTATATATCCTATTTAACATAATATAAATTATCAGACAAAAGGGTATATCCTAAATTTTCAGTAAATAATTGGCTCTGAACATGTTAATAATGAATTATTTTCTAAACAAATTTCTCCAAAATAATTGGCTCTGAACATGTTAATAATGAATTATTTTCTAAACAAATTTCTCCAAATATTCCGTTTATGGCGTGCAATTAATTTTGCACCATACGAAGAGACGCCATATTTTGACGTCTCTACAAACATAGCGCTGTCGCAGACGCGAGAAATTATTAAAAAATTGATTTTAAAAATTTTAACAAAATCAATTATCTATTGGTTTGAACAATTTCTAACCAAACTTATCCAAACTTAACCAATAATTGTTGGGGATTAATTTGGATTCGTTTGGTTAGCGCTTGTAACGCTGTGAGAAAAAAACACAAACTTTGTAAGTTGTTTATTTTGAATAATTTTGTTTCAAATTTTGTTAAAATTTCCGCCGTTAGGCGTGCAATTAAAAAACACAAAAAAAAGCCGAAACCCCTCTCCTTCAGGAATTTCGGCCTTTATCTGCTGTTAAGAAAATTATTGGTTCAATTTTTCCAAAATTTGTTCTATCTGCTGCTGCATTTTGAGGTTTTCGGCTTTAAGTTCATCTATCTGCTTCTGCTGCCCATCAATTATTGCCTGCTGCTCTTTGATGGCCTCAATCAGTACTGGTGTGATACCAACGTAATCGACTGATTTAAAGCCGTCTTTATCGGTGCTGACGAGTTCAGGCATTACCTGCTCAATCTCCTGAGCAATTACGCCTGTTTGCAACTTGTCGCTGTAGCCGTAACTCATATTGTTGGCAGAAACGCCACGGACAGCTGCCATCTCCTCACGGTTCTTCCAATAATAGGTTACTCCACGCAGTTTCAGCACTTTATCCAATGCGCCATTGATGGTTTCCACATCTTTTTTCAGACGTAAATCGGAATCGTGAGTAAGTGCACCAGTGTGTGTTAAATTGCAGAAAAACTTTGCTCCACTATAACGGTCAATAACAAAAATGTCACTTTTTGTGGTATCTACTATATATTGACCATTTTCGTCAGATCTTCCATTAGTCATACCATTTCCAACAACAAACAAACCATATTTCTCAAGATTATAACTTCCAATAACAGTTCCACACCAATCAGCTGATATAGTTGAGTTTCCCAACGCTGTACTAAAATCACCACTCGCCACTGTATTTCTACCCATTGCAAACGAGCAATCACCACTAGCACTTGTGATCCAACCTGCTGCTAATGCTCCATAATTACCACTTGCAGTTGTTTCCCATCCCATTGCGGTTGAACACCAAATTCCAGTAGATTTTGCATCATATCCCAAAGCAATAGAACATAAACCACTGGCTTTGCAAAAAGTACCAATTGCTATTGACCCACCTTCTCCTTCTGTTGTATCACGGAAACCTATGGCAAAAGATTGTATTGCACTAGCTAAAGAATTTGCACCAATTGCAAATGAATTTTCTGCAGATGCCACAGTCCCTGCACCAATTGAGTACGCATAATCACCAGTTGCTTCCGCTGCAGTTATTTCTCCCAATCCTGGTATGTTTCCAATACTGCCTAAAGCGTAACTATAGAGACCTGAGGCTTTGGCTCCTGCACCCATAGCATAACTACCATACCCTAAAGCTTGACCCTCGCTACCAAACGCATAACTGCTATTGCCAGTTGCCAATGCATCTAAACCAATTGCATAACTGCTTGCTCCTAATGCCTGCGCTGCGTTACCAAAAGCGTAAGCGTTATCGCTGCTGGCTTTGGCCTCACGTCCGATGGCAGTGGTATAATTGCCTTTGGCAACGGACTTATAACCCAAAGCCTGCGAGTACTCGCCAATGGACTTGTTCTGGAATCCTGCGTTAAACGAGTTTGTACCCACGCTGTCGGCGTGCTCAACTTTCAGATTACCAGCCATGAAGGCGTTCTTCTCAGGATACCAGTAGACGCGGTTTTCTTCGTTAAGAGTTTTTGCATCGGTGGCAAGGTCGATATTGAAAAGGTCGGTGGCAGACGAACCTTTCGAACCATCGCGGCCGCTAACTGCAAAACCGCCTGCACCGTTGCTTCCCTTTGCTGAGCCTTCGCGTCCGCTAACGGCAAAGCCTGAACCGTCTTTGGCGCTGGTGGGTTTGTTTATGTAGAAGCGTGTGCTGTCGGTGTTGATGGTGAGATAGTCTTCGGCTTCACCACCTTTGCCAGCACGGCGGCCTGCCACTGCCAATCCTGTGGATACGGGCTTGGCGCCGTCAGTTTCTTCATCATCAAAATAGATTTGTGTGCTGGCTGCGTTAACTACAAGATAATCACTTGTTTCGCCATCCTTGCCAGCACGGCGGCCTGCCACGGCCAATCCTGTGGAAACGGGCTTGGCGCCATCTTCATTGTCGTTATCGAAATAAACCTTTGTTCCGGCCTGGTTAACAACAAGATAGTCGCTTGTGGCGCCATCTTTGCCAGCGCGGCGGCCTGCCACGGCCAGACCTGTAGAAACGGGTTTGGCGCCGTCTTTGTCATCATCGTTATCGAAATAAACCTGTGTGCCGGCTTTGTTAACTACAAGATAATCACTTATCTCGCCATCCTTACCTGCACGACGGCCTGCCACTGCCAAGCCAGTGGAAACGGGTTTGGTGCCGTCGGTCTCATTATCATCAAAATAGATTTGTGTGCCGGTTGTGTTGACTGAGAGATAGTCGATGTTGGCATCTTTGCTAGCACGGCGGCCTGCCACTGCAAAGCCTGTGGGAACGGGTTTACCGCCATCATTATCAATATAAACTTTTGTTCCTTCGGCATTTACGGTGAAAATATCACCACTGCCATCTTTTGCCGCACGGCGTCCGGCAACGGCAAAACCAGTGGGAACGGGCTTGCTGCCGTCTGCCTCCTCGTCAACATAGACACGAACTGCGTTCGGATAAACGGCGAAAACCACGTTGCCGTCTTTGTCCTTCACCTCAAACAAGGCTTCGCCCGAGTTATCATCGGCTGTCACATCGAGTTTTTTAACTGCGAGTTCGTCTGATGCCACCCACGCATTGCCGTCGTAGATGAGAGTTTGCCCCTTCTGTCCTGCCACCTGAACACCATTGCCACCCGGTGAGTTGGCGGCAAAATAGGCGTATGGCACGGCCTGTAACTTGGTGATTCCAAGGTCGGTATAGTTGGTACCACCGTTGGCGTCAATCTCCACTTTCATGGCAATGTCGCCTTTGGTCCAGTCGACATTGGAAAATGTATTCTGCACAGCTTTGCCCGCGCCAACCGTTACGCTCAGCACGCCGTAATCGTTGGTCTTGGCGGTCTGCGTTTCCTGGTAGAGGAGTGTTCCGTCGGCTGCTGTGAGAGTGAGCCGTAACTGCACGTTTTTGCTGCTAATCAGTTCGCCCTGAGCGTTACGCACTACGGCCTGATACGAGAAGCCGTCGGTCTGCGCCACGGCTGCCATTGTGACCACTGTGGCGGCAAATGTCAAAAGTAAATTCTTGAATTTCATCTTTTTACATTATTTTAGTGTTAATTAATTGGTATTTTATATTGTGTTAAAAGTTGATGCTGGAGCATACACTTACAAATATAGATAATTAGTTAATATCTAAGTCGAAAGCAACAAAAAAAATGAGCCGCCACTCATGTGACGGCTCAATAAACAGGTTTTCTGTTTTATTATATAGTTGGTTTGGGTTGGTTTTTTAATCGTTGTTTCTTCTTCCGCCCCAGTCAATCGAAACGCCAAAAGCGATTGATTGATAGTTGGTTATCTCGGTTTGCTTTTTGTGAACATATTTGTCCTGCAAAAGGTTGTAACCGCACCACATATTGAAGTGTGCCAGACGGATACCAACTGCCGGCAGCACGTACAGGCCATTGACATCGCCCACAGCATAACCCAGTTTCAGGTCGGCAAATGGCGCGAATTTGCCCATCGGCATTTCGTAGTTCACATTGAAGAACAACGGCATTGCAAAGTCAAAATCATCATCGCTGTAGTACTCATCATCAGTACTATAGTAAAAATCATCGTTATTGGTTACAAACTGCATCGAAGCACCCATACCCATATACAGATTGTTCGATTGTATGCCGTGAACGGTTGTAATTGAAAAACGGTCGTACGGATGCGAGCTAATGCCAGAGAAAACATTCATTCCGGCAAAACCGCGATAGCCTTCGGTTGGCGCTGCAGTGAAATCGCCTGCAAACAAACTCAGGCTCATTGAAACTGCGAAAATTGATAACAAAATCTTTTTCATAATCGAATTGTTTTATTTGTTGTTCGTATTAAAGACAAATTTGTGGGCTTCTACCCTACCTCTATTTGCTGTTTTTTTTGCGTTTGTCTGTTAATTTTGTTGTAACTAATTGAAAAAGAGACCGCTCGAAGTCGTCGGGCGGTCTCATAAATGCGCCTGAACGCATTTTATTGTGAAAACAAGTTTATAATCCTAGTTTAAACACCACAATGTCGGCATCGTTATAGGTGGCGCTCACCCATACAGAGTTGTCGGCGGTTGTGGCCAGGCCGTTGAACGATATTGTTTTCGAGCCATCGAATGTTTTTGCGAATACAACCTTGCCGCTGGCGTCAATCTTGACAAGAACCATGGCGTTGCCGAAGGTTCCTCCGCTCACAACAGAGCCGTCAGGCAGGATGCGGCTCTCTTCGAAACTGCCGTCTGAAGGTGTGTCGAACTGTACCTCCCAGAGTTTCTTTCCGGCTGCGTCAAAGGCTGCTGCGTAGCCTTTCGAGTCCTTGGTGCCAGTATAAACGGTTTTGCCGTTGGCGATGGCTGCTGCCGAGAGTTTGCAGCCCTCAAGCATGTTGTCCCATTTGATGTAGCCAAGTTCGTCGATTTGAGCCACCCAACTGTCGTTGAAGGCCATGCTGCACAAGTTGCTCGTAACGTCGAGAGCAAGTGATGTAACTTTCTTGCCTGGCGCATAGGTACGAGTCCAAAGTTTGCGGCCCTGGGCGTTGAGTTTGGTGATGAGCGGTGTCGGCAGTGCGGTGTCGCCCTCCTGCACGTAGCCGCCAAGCAGCGATTTTCCATCGGCGTAAACCACCATCGACAGAACCTCATTGCCCTCGAATTTGGCGTTGATTTCGTTCTTGCCCTGCGGATTCATCTTGAAGAACCACGACTGGCCAGGTACAGTGTTTTTGATGGCATTGGTGAGACCTGCTGCATAGAGTGAGCCGGCATTGTCGATGTAGGCAGTGCTTACACGGTCGTCGAAATCGTTGCCTAAAATGTCGTTTTTCTGCATTTTACCTTCGGTATCGAGTTTAATCATCCAAACGTCGTCCATATCATCGCTGAGCGACGGAGTGTTGGCGATGACCATCAGCGAGCCGTCGGCGAAGGTGGCAATTGAGCCGCCAAAGTCGCGTGCCTGCTTGTTGTCGAAGCCGCGGATGACCTTGTAGTTCTCCATTGGCAGGTCGGCAGCAATAGACTGACCGAGAGCGGCTGATTTAAGGTTGAAAATGTCAACAAACATCTCACCTTCAGGATATTGCGACACAAACTTGTTGTAAGCCTCAATGCTGTTGACCGATTTTGCCCAGTCGAAGAGCAATTGACGTTTCATCAGTTTTGCTTCGGGCATTTTGGGCGAGTTCGGGAATTGCTCCATAAACTGCTCAATGGCTTCGAGAGTGTGCTTCTGTGCGGCATCGTCGAAAGCCAGAATGCCTAATTTCTTCTTTGCCTCCTCATACTGAACGGCATCGGGATAATTATCGACAAAATTCTTGTAGGCCGCAAAGGTGTTGGCTTCAACTGTCTGCTTGTAAGCCAATGCGTTACGTTCCTCTTTGGCGATTATTGTCTGCGCTGCGTCGGGATATTTGTTCAGGAAATAGTTGAAAGCATCCACAGTGCCTGCATTCTCGGCCTTGCGGAACTCAATGTAGTTGCGGATGTGAACCACGTTGTTGTAGTATTTCGAGTCGGGGAACTCCTCAAGGAATTTCTCGGCATACTGCAGATTGTTCTCCTCGCGGACAAACTTTATCAACTTCTCCTCCACCAAGTTACGCTCAATCTCCATGTTCTTGTCGATTGGCTTTCCGCGACGCTCAAGTTTCTGTGCCATGAAATATGTGTCGAGCACTTTCTTGTCGTCGGGTGTGAGAGTTGACACGCCGGCATCAGCTTTTTTGAAATAGTGCCAGCCGCGGAAATAGTCTTTCTGTGAGTAAGCGTCGTACGACAGAATCACGGCCATTCCAAGGTTTGCCATGGCGTTGTTGGCGTCTTTTGCCAAAACCTTCTCAAGCGTGGCGCGAGCCTTGTTCATGTTGTTGTCGACATCGGGTTGGCGCTCTTTGGCCTTCACTCCTGCAACAATGTCCTCGAAAGCCTTGTCGGGCTTTTGTGCCAGAGCCGGCAGCGTCAGTGCCACCGACATCAGAAATGCGAATATAATATGCTTGTTCATAACTAATTAGATTACTTCTTTAAAACAAAAAATTCAACTCGGCGATTGTTGCTCTTGCCTTGATCGGTCAGATTGGTGTCGATTGGGCGGGTTTTGCCGTAGCCTTTAGCCTGCAGCATGTTCTGGCTTATTCCTTTCGATACCAGATAGTTGACAACGGCTTGGGCGCGTGCCTGACTCAATTTGAGGTTCAGTTCGTCGGAGCCAACATTGTCGGTGTGGCCGCTGATTTCTATCTGACTAACAGTGCCTTCGGCCAGGAATGCGGCAATCTTGTCGAGTTCGGCGTTCGACTGCGGCAGCAGCGTGCTCTTGCCAGTCTCGAAGAAGATGTTGTTCAGGATGAGCGCCGAGCCCTCCTCAATGTTGCGAAGGCCGTCGGTGAAGGGGTCTTCGGGGATTTCAGGCTGAACGAAAACCACCTTGCCGCTGTTGTGGCAGTTGTTCTGGTCGGAAACGGTATAGGTGTAGGTTCCGGCCGGCAGGTTGGTAAGTTTCTGCCCTGTCGCGCCGTTCGACCATTTGATGTTGTATGGCGGTGTTCCGCCCGAAATGCCAAGGCTGATAACGCCGTCGTCGATGATGCGCTGGATTTTGCCCGTCACAGGGTCGAGACCGCCTGTATAGGCAGAGTCAACTATCACTGTTTCAAGACCTTTAGGCACGCAGGCGCACACCTCGCAGGTGGTCAGCGGACGAATCTCGAAATCGTCGAAGAAATAGTATGCATATTTCTTGCCCTTCTTGTTCTGCACGTCCTTGCCGGTCACCACGTAGTTGGTGTTCTCGTAGTTCTTGAAGTTGCCCACGGTGAAGAACATCTCGTTGCCCGATGCGGTATAGAGCATGCAGTAATGCTTCCATTCGTCGGTGTTGTCGAGGAACAGGCCCGACTCGTTGTTCAGTTGGCCGTTGTAGTTCAGATAGGTGGTGTTGCCGTTGGCGATTTTCTCCTGCGAGAAGTACATGCTCAACTGGTCGACAGCAAACATTGAGCCGTTGGCCAGTTTGTACCAGAACGAAACGCAGTACACCTCTCCCGCTTTCATCGGGCTTTTCAGTTCGCCCTGGATGTACTCGCGGTAGTCACGGTCAGAACCGGTCAGGATGGCACCCATGTAGCCTTTACCGCTGTGCGGCTCGCTGTATCCCGCAAAGTTGTCGGGCACTTTCACATCGCCCGTGCTGCACTTGTTGAAATAGTCGGGCGTGGTGTACGACGGGTAAGTCCAGTGCGGTATGAGCCTGTGCGACTTGTCGTTATAAATGTAACTTTCGGGGCACTTCTCATACTCTTCGAAACTCGGGTTGAGAACCATATTGGTCTCATCTTCACTCTCTTGTGCCATAAGAAGTGCCGGACAGGCGCACAAGATTCCGAGTAAATTGACAAATTTTTTGTTCATCGGTTTTTCTTTTATTTCGATTCAAAAATGTTCATTTCAATTCAAAAAAGTGGGGTTAAGATACGCAAAAAACTATTGTGTTTGCCGCTCCAGGCCTACAAAAACTAACATTTTTGGAACAGTCAGTTAAAGCATTGCTTCAAGTTGGTTTACGGCGGCGGCTATGTCTGTGGGAAATGTGGCGTGCGAAAGCAGGAAATCGGTGCGTCCGCCAGAAAGTTGCGCGTAGAGTTCGCTGTTCATGGTTTCAACATACGAGGCAATGGCATATTCTATCTCCTCCTTCTGCTGCGGGCTGTTGGAATACTGATAAACGCGCCATTTCTGATGAAAAAAACAATAGGCCGACTCGATGCTGTGTTTCATTTATTGAAGGACTGAATAACTGAATGCGTGAATGATTGATTGAATGATTGGAGTTGGGATTTTTCTCTTCTAAACTCTTAACCTCTAAACATCTTAACTTCTAAACTTTAAACTCTCACCAAAATCGTTTTTGCTCTTCGGAGTATTGGAAACCTTCGGAGGCAAGGCGTTGTTCGAGTTCGTCGCGGTTGATGTTGAAGTGGAAACAAATCTCGTCGAGCGTGTCGAATTCCTCGTCGCGCAGCAGGAAATTGATGGCCGACACAAGCATTGGTGTGTCGTTTAATGGCAAATGGTCCATATTGCTGTTTTTTCGCGCAAAATTAGGCTTTTTCTTGTTTTGATAACCATTCAGCAGAGTCGAATAAAAAACGGCTTCCTAAAGAATTACTTTAGAAAGCCGTTGTAATTAGATATTAATCAGTCGATTATTTGAACTGCCATCCATCGAATTCGAACTCTCCGGCAAAGACGAAGAACAAATCGTGCTTGCCTGTAACTGTCTTGTCGAGTTGGGCTGTGGCATCAGCAAACTGACCGTTGGTGTTCTTAATGTTCAGATAACCAACACATTCGCCATCAACCTTGTCGAGGCAGATTTTGATTGCGCCCTTGCCTTTGCTTGCAACTTTAGCAATGAACTGACTTGCGCCGTTGGCAAAATCAACACCTGCCAAACCAATCCAATCGCCTGTGTTAATGCCGGTTACGCAGAGGTCGGTGCCTTCGGTGTAGCGAGTTTCAATTCCGCCCATCCAAGCCATTGTTTCAGCCTCGGTGTAGTTGAACGGATTGAAAGGTTTAATCTGCTCTACGCCTGTGTATGTGCCTGTAACTTGTTGAATCTTACCATCTTCGGTAATAGTAACCTTATCAACATTTGTTGAGCGGTAGCCGTCGGCAGTAACGCCCATGCGCTCGCGGAGAATCTGTGCGTGATAGAACAGATAGTAGTCGTCGCCGAGTTTGCAGACAGCGTGGTGATTGTTTCCGCCAATGCCGAAGAAGTCGCCCGGATTGTTGAAGAATGTGCCTTGGAAGGTATACGGACCCATCGGGTTTTTGCTGGTCATGTAGGCAATGCGGCCGTTGCCAAGTTCGGGGCTGTTGAAGTTGGTGCAATAACTGTAATAGTAGGTATCGCCAATTTTGTTAGCGCCCGCATCCTCAAACAGATACGGAGGATTGATGGCTACCGGGTCGCCGTCGAGGCCGGTAAGGCTTGCATCGAGTTTCACAACGCGTGCTGTGCCCGGGTCGGCAAATTGAGGGCCCTTGCCGGGAATGAACGGCACGCCACCACCAACGAACAGATAGCCTTCGCCGTTATCATCGACCAAAACTGCAGGGTCGAACAGCCATGTAACGCTTGCGCAGGTTGGAGTCTCACGCGAAATGATAGGCTTGCCGATTGGGTCGGTCCATGGGCCGTAAGGAGTGTCGGAAGTGACAATTCCTATGCCGTTGCCGCTGTTGGCAAAGTAAAGGAAGAATTTTTCCTTGCCGTCGATAGTTTTGTGGCAAGCCGTTGGTGCCCATGAGAAGTGCGCCCATTTGGCTGCGCCGTCGGGTCCGGCAATCGGCATTGCGCCGTGGTCGGTCCAGTTAACCAAATCGTCCGACGAGATGCAGAAAATCTTGTTGATAGTCGCGAAAGAGTTGTTTTTGGCAACGCCTGCGGTGTCGTACTCAAGCACGTCGTTGGTCATGTAGACATAAACGCGGCCGTTGTACTCCATTGCGTACGGGTCGGCGCCAAAACGCTGTGTTGCCAGCGGGTTATGCTCGTTTTGCTGCTTGTAGGCTTTTGCCAGTTCGATGTTCTCGAACATTGCCTGCGTCTTCGAGTTGCTGTCGCAACCTGCCATCATTGTCGCCGCAAGCAACATCGGCGCAATGACTGTAATCTGACGTTTCTTCATTTTCAATTGTTTTTAAATGTGGTATAAAGTAATTTCAATCCTTCAATCCTTTACCTATCCTGCAACGGCACATAGTGGTATTCATTCTGCAGAATGTTCTTGTAGGCGGGGCGGATAATGCGGCGCGATGCGAAGGTCATCTCCTCAAGGCGGTGGGCTGCCCAGCCCGACATACGTGCAATGGCGAACATTGGCGTGAACAGTTCGTGCGGAATCTCAATGGCCTCATACACAAAGCCGCTGAAGAAATCGACATTGGCGCAGACGGGTTTCACGTTGCCGTTCTTGTACTCGGCGAGTGCCTTAGGTGCCAGTTCCTCAATGTTCAGATAGAGTTGTAGTTCGGCTTCCAGACCTTTAGCCTTGGCAAGTTCTATTGCTTTGGTTTTCAGCAGTTGGGCGCGCGGGTCAGAGAGTGTATAGACGGCGTGTCCGATGCCGTAAATCTTGCCCGAACGGTCGTAAGCCTCCTTGCGCAGAATCTTCATCAGATACGACTTAATCTCCTCCTTGTCGTTCCAGTTCTTCACGTTCTTCTTAATGTTGGTCATCATCTCCAGAACTTGAAGGTTGGCGCCGCCGTGCAGACGGCCTTTCAGCGAGCCGATGGCTGCGGCTGTGGCCGAATAGGTGTCGGTCATTGCCGACGACACAAGGCGCATTGTGAACGTTGAGTTGTTACCGCCGCCGTGCTCTGCGTGCAGAATCATCATCAGGTCGAGAATCTCGGCCTCGAGCGGCGTGTATTTGTTGCCCTTGAGCAGATACAGGAAGTTTTCAGCCGCCGACAGATTGGCCTGCGGGTGTCTGATTACCAACGATTTGCGATAGAACGAGTGGCGCATTCCCTGATATGAGTAAGCCACAATTATCGGCAACTTGGCAATCAGGTTGAGCGACTGTTTGACGAGCGATGGCAGCGAATAGTCCTCTGCCGTATCGTCCAAAGTGTAGAGAATCAGCACCGAACGCGACAGCATATTCATCAGGTCGCGGCCGCGAAGGGTGAGAATCATATTGACAAACGAGTCGTCCAAATCGCGCTTGCTTGCCAGATGGGTTGTCATTTCGGCCAATTGCAGCGATGTGGGCAGTTTGCCAGTGAGCAGCAGGAAGGTTGTCTCCTCAAAGCCGTGGCGGTTCTCCTTCTGAAAGCCCTTCACCAACTCACGGATTGGGAATCCGCGGTAGCGTAGGTCGCCTTCGGTGGGTATCAGCGTGTCGCCCTCACGGCGGTAGCCAACCACATCGCCGATGCTTGTCAGCCCGACCAGAACGCCCGAACCGTCGGCATTGCGCAGACCGCGCTTAACGTTGTATTTGTCGAACAGGTCCTTGTCGATTTGGCACGATTGGCCAACTAATCTTGAAACGTCGGAAATGAAATTCTCCATTACTTTTTATTGTTTAATCGTTTAAAGTTTTAGAAGTTTAGTCGCTTCGCTGTTGAGAAAAGTTGAGCGCTCCGCTGTTGAGACTCAACCTTCTCATCTTTCTCAACTTTCTAAACTCCTATCTCCTAAATCCTAATTTCTAACTAATTAAAGATTCTTGATTAAGGCATCCGCGAATTCCGATGTCGAGAGTTTTGTGGCGCCTTCCATCATTCGGTGCAGGTCGTAGGTGACGGTTTTCTGCGAGATGGTTTTGCTCATAGCCTTGCGGATGCCGTCGGCGGCTTCGGTCCAGCCCATATAGTCGAGCATCATTGCGCCCGAAAGCAGCAGCGAGCCAGGGTTCGACACGTTCTTGCCAGTGTATTTCGGCGCCGTTCCGTGAGTTGCCTCAAAAATGGCGTAGCCGCTCTGATAGTTGATGTTGGCGCCAGGTGCAATGCCGATGCCGCCCACGCAGGCTGCCAGAGCGTCCGAAATATAGTCGCCGTTCAGGTTCAGCGTTGCAATCACCGAATATTCGGCGGGACGGGTCAGAATCTGCTGCAGGAAAGCGTCTGCAATACAATCTTTTATGATGATTTTGCCCGATTTTGCGGCTGCGTCCATTTCGGCGTTGGCTGTCTCCTCGCCAACTTCCTTCTTGCGGGCCTCCCATTGGTTCCAAGTGTAAACCTTGTCGGCGAATTCGCGCTCGGCCAGTTCGTAGCCCCAAATCTTGAACGCGCCCTCGGTGAACTTCATAATGTTGCCCTTGTGCACAAACGTAACCGACGGTTTCTTGTGGTCGATGGCGTACTGAATGGCCGCGCGGACAAGGCGCTCGGTGCCTTCTTGGCTCACGGGCTTGATGCCGATGCTCGACGACTCGGGGAAGCGAATCTTCTTAACGCCCATTTCCTCAATCAGGAACTTCTTGATTTTCAGATTTTCAGGCGTGCCGTTCATATATTCAATACCAGCGTAAATATCCTCGGTGTTCTCGCGGAAGATGCACATATCAACCAACTCGGGGCGTTTCACAGGCGATGGTGTGCCCTCGTAATACTGCACGGGACGCAGGCATACGTAAAGGTCGAGTGTCTGACGCAGAGCCACGTTGAGCGAGCGGATGCCGCCGCCAATCGGGGTTGTCAGCGGGCCCTTGATGCCTACCAGATATTCGCGGAAAGCGTCCAGAGTCTCGTCGGGAAGCCAACTGCCAGTGGCGTTGAAGGCTTTCTCGCCCGCCAGAACCTCTTTCCACTCAATTTTGCGCTTGCCGCCGTAGTATTTCTCCACAGCCGCGTCCATTACTTTTTGCGATGCAGGCCAGATGTCGCGGCCGATTCCGTCGCCCTCGATGAAAGGGATTACGGGGTTGTTAGGAACGTTGAGTTTACCGTTGCTGATTGTGATTTTCTCTGCCATAGTTTTATTGTTTTTTAGATTGTTTACGAATTTGATTCAATGCGCCGCCCACCTTGAACCATTCAATTTGAGCCGCGTTATAAGTGTGATTTACAGTTATTTGCTCCTGTGTTCCGTCGGCGTGGCGGATGGTCATTTTCAACGGCACGCCAGCGCTGAAGGTTGTCAGGCCGCTGATGGCGAATGTGTCGTTCTCGCGGATTTTCTCATAATCGGCCTTATCGGCGAATGTGAGCGCCAGCATACCCTGTTTCTTCAGGTTGGTCTCGTGGATTCGGGCGAACGATTTTGCCAGAACCACCGCCGCACCCAGATGACGCGGCTCCATAGCGGCGTGCTCGCGGCTCGAACCCTCGCCGTAGTTCTCGTCGCCAATGATGATGCTGCGCAGCCCGCGCGCCTTGTACGAGCGTGCAAGGTCGGGAACGGCTGTGTATGAGCCAGTTGCGGTGTCGAGCACCTTGTTGGCCTCGCCGTTGAACGCGTTGATGGCGCCAATCAACAGGTTGTTGCTGATGTTGTCAAGGTGTCCGCGGAAGCGCAGCCATTTGCCAGCCATACTGATGTGGTCGGTGGTGCACTTGCCTTTGGCCTTGATGAGCAGTTGCAAGTTGTCGAAATCCTTGCCGTCCCACTCGGCAAACGGCTCCAGCAGTTGCAGACGCTCGCTCTTCGGGTCCACCTTAATCTCGATTTTCGAACCGTCGGCGGGCGGTGCAATAAAGCCCTCGGGGTCGGTGATGAAGCCCTTTGCAGGCAGTTCGTCGCCAGCAGGCGCGTCGAGCATTACCTCGCGGCCGTCTTCGGTCAAAAGTTTGTCTTTCAGCGGGTTGAACAGCATTGAGCCCGAAATCGCCATTGCCGTAACCAGTTCGGGCGAAGCCACAAACCCGTGGGTGTTGGGGTTGCCGTCGGTGCGTTTGGCAAAGTTGCGGTTGAACGAGTGAATGATGCTGTTTTTGGCCGTCGGGTCGTCGGTGTGGCGCGCCCACTGACCAATGCACGGGCCGCAGGCGTTGGCCATAACAAGCGCGCCAATCTCCTTGAAGGCGGCAATCTGACCGTCGCGGTCGGTGGTTTTCTTCACCTGAGTCGAGCCAGGACTTACAATAAATTCGGCTTTCACCTTGATATTCTTCTCTTTAGCCTGACGAGCCACCGATGCGGCGCGGTCCAAATCCTCGTACGACGAGTTGGTGCACGAGCCAATCAAGCCAACTTCCATTTTCTCAGGATAGTTGTTTTTGCGGATGTAATCGGTAAACTGCGATATTGGCGTTGCAAGGTCGGGCGAGAACGGTCCGTTCACGTAAGGCTCTATTTCTGAGAGATTTATATCGATGATTTGGTCGTAGAATTTCTCCGGATTCTGCAGCACCTCGGGGTCGCTTGCAAGGCAGTCGGCGTTCTTCTGCGCAAGGGCGGCAATCTTCTCGCGGCCTGTGGCGCAAAGGTAGTCGTGCATTTTCTTGTCGAAGGCGAAGATTGAAGTGGTTGCACCCACTTCGGCGCCCATATTACAAATGGTACCCTTGCCGGTTGCCGACAGAGTGGCGGCTCCCTCGCCGAAATACTCCACAATGCAGCCCGTTCCGCCCTTCACGGTGAGCAGTCCGGCCACCTTCAGGATGATGTCTTTTGGCGATGCCCAGCCGTTGAGTTTTCCCGTCAGGCGGATGCCGATGAGTTTCGGCATTTTCAGTTCCCACGGCAGACCAACCATTACGTCGACAGCGTCGGCGCCGCCAACACCAATAGCCACCATTCCCAAGCCGCCAGCATTCACTGTGTGCGAGTCGGTGCCAATCATCATTCCGCCAGGGAAGGCGTAGTTCTCAAGCAGCACTTGGTGGATGATTCCTGCTCCAGGTTTCCAGAATCCGATGCCGTATTTGGCGGCCACGTCGTGCAGGAAGCCGTAAACCTCGCGGTTTTGGTCGTTGGCCACGGCAAGGTCTTTCTCGGCGCCCACATTGGCCTGAATCAGATGGTCGCAGTGAACAGTTGACGGCACCATTGTGCGGCTTTTGCCAGCGTTCATAAACTGCAGCAGAGCCATTTGTGCGGTGGCGTCCTGCATAGCCACGCGGTTTGGCGCAAACAGTGCGTAGTCGGCTCCGCGTGTGTATTTGCGGACCTCGGCCTCAGGCGACAGGTGCGCGTATAGGATTTTCTCACTCAAAGTCATCGGACGGCCCAGCATTTTGCGTGCCGCGGCCACTTTTGCGGGCAATTCGCTGTAGAATTGCTCAATCATTTCTAAATCGAATAGCATTATTTATTTGTGTTTTTTGGGAAGATGTTTTCTCCCCGATTGTTGTAAATCAACGTTTTAAATCCTTTCTCAAAAATCGGCTTTCAAATATTTATGCAACCATTCTGCATAAATGTGAAACTCCGCTATTAAACTGCAAAGATAGCATTTTAGGGGCATTTTTCCTACCGTTGCGGCTTTTTACGTTTTTTGCTTAAAAATCTTATTTTTTATAGATGTGTGTCAACCCGATATTCATTATTTAAAATGTCTTTGTCTGATTGCCGAAATTTTATCTCCAATTTCTCATAATACGTTGATAACTTATTCTACAAACTATCGATTTTTAGATATTTTTGGGCGCAATAAAAACAACACAAAATTTATGAGCGGTTTTTTTGGAGCAGTCACTAACACCGACTGCGTTTCCGATGTTTTCTATGGTACCGACTACCACTCCCACCTTGGGACAAAACGTGCGGGTATGTCGATTTACTCGACAAAATTAGGCTATCAGCGTGCCATTCACAGCCTCGAGGACGGTTATTTCCGTAATAAGTTCGAGAACGACATGAATGGTTTCAGCGGTGAGTCGGGCATTGGCTGCATCAGCGACAACGAGGCGCAACCGTTGGTCATCTTCTCTCATCTGGGGCGCTTTGCCATCACCACAGTGGCCAAAATCAACAACGTTGACGAACTTGCCGACCGCTTTCTGCGCGAGGGAAAAACTTTCACCGAAACAAGCCAGGGCGGCATCAACCCCACCGAACTGATTGCAATGCTCATCTGCGAGAAGCAGAGTTTCAAGGAGGGCATTGAGAACGTTTATAACAGCATAAAGGGCTCATGCTCAATGCTGATTCTGAACAAGGACGAGATTATTGCAGGGCGCGACAAACTTGGCCGCACTCCTATTGTCATCGGCAAAAAAGAGGGTGCCTACTGCGCCGCTTCCGAGACATCGTCGTTCCTGAACCTTGATTATAAGGTCGAGAAATATATTGGACCAGGCGAGATTGTATCAATCCGCAACAACGGCTATTCTGTTCTGCGTGAGGCAGATAAAGAGATGCAGATTTGCTCGTTCCTGTGGGTTTACTATGGTTATCCACCTGCTTGCTACGAGGGCATCAATGTGGACCAGACGCGCTATCGCTGCGGAAAGAAACTTGCCGAGAATGACGACGTGAAAGACGCTGATTTTGTAGCAGGTATCCCCGATTCGGGCGTTGGCCACGCAATGGGCTACAGCGCCGCCACAGGCATTCCGTATATGAGGCCTTACGCAAAATACACGCCAACTTGGCCGCGCAGTTTCATGCCGCAAAACCAGAAACAGCGCGACTTGGTGGCCAAAATGAAGTTGATTCCGAATGCATCGGTCATCAATGGACGCAAAGGAATCTTCCTCGATGACTCGATTGTACGCGGTACACAGTTGAAAGACAATGTGAAAGACCTGATGGAGGCTGGTATCAAGGAGGTGCACATGCGCGTTGCCTGTCCGCCGCTCATCTACCCTTGCGAGTATCTGAATTTCAGCCGCTCGCGCTCGTCGCTCGAGTTGGCCACACGCAAGGCTATTGTAAAACTTGAGGGTAAAGAGGATGTCGATTTCTCGAAGTACGCCGACCCCGACTCGCAGGAATACAAGAACATGGTTGAGCAGATGCGCAAGGATATGAACCTGACAACGCTCAAATTCCAGCGTCTTGAGGACCTGATTGAGGCCATCGGCCTGCCGAAAGAGAAACTCTGCACCCACTGCTGGGACGGCTCAAGCCGAGGATAACGTATTGATTAATAGACTAATTGAAGGATTGATTAGTAATTGGTGGAAGTATTAGTTGAATTGAAACTTAGTAATAACCTTAAATACTTACTGTTATGATTTTTAGAATTTTTATCGTTGCACTTATTTTTGCTTGCGGGCTTTATTATTTAGCCTGTTTCCTTGAGTTGTTCGGGATAATCAAATTCACATCGGAAAAGCAGGAAATTACTTTCCCGAAAATGCTGATACCATTTTACTATTTCTTTAAAATATGATTGTTGAAGACTTTATAAACCTTGTTATTATGTTAAATGTTTCGAGAAAGCGAATTATCGGTGCCGTATGCGCCGTGTTTGCACTTGTAGTTCTATCAATGCTTGGCCGAATTGGCGAAGATGTTAAAAATGAGACAATTGTGGTTAACCAGTTCCCCTTTACGGGAAAAATGGACTATTGGACAACGCCAGGATGGCGCGGCCAGTGGTTTGGTAAGACAACCGTTTATCACAAAACTGAGCAACTTTGGTTTGGTGCCACCGATGAGGGAAACCGTCCGAATGGCACCCCAATTCCGGTCATCTTCAACGATGCTTCTGACGGCCTTATTTATGGTTCACTTCGTGTGAAACTGCCAACTGACATTGAGCACCTGTCGCGTATCCAAACTGATTACAACGGCATGGACCGTTTGATGAACGACCTTGTAAAACAGACGGTTACAAAAGTTATCTATGCTTCTGGCCCGCTGATGTCGGCATTTGAGAGTTATGCGGAAAAAAAGAACGACCTGATTGAGTACATCACCGACCAGTTGAACAATGGTGTTTATAAGACAACAGTCAAAACAGAGGAGACTGTTGACCCGATAACTGGCGAGAAGAAGACAACAAAGGTTGCAACACTCATTCCTGATGAGAACGCTCCCGGCGGATTCAAACGTTCGGAGTCCTCTCCTTTCAAATACTATGGCATTGAGATTGGCCAGGTATCTGTAAGTAAGATTGATTACAGCGACAAAGTTAAGCAGCAGATTTCGCAACAACAGGAGGCCAACATGCTTATCCAGACTTCGAAGGCAAAGGCAGCAGCAGCCGTTCAGGAAGCCATCCGTGCCGAGGAGGAAGGTAAGGCAAAAGCCGCTCAAGCCAAGTGGGAACAAGAGCGTATAAAGGCTACCGAGGTTACAAAAGCCGAGCAGGAACGTGAGGTTTCGCGTCTTGCTGCCGAGAAAGCCGAGTTCGACAAGAAGAAAATCATTGCCGAAGGTCAGGCTGAGGCCGAGGCCAACCGCTTGAAAGTTGCCGCAGGTCTTACACCGCAAGAGCGTGCCGAATGGGATTACAAGACCAAAGTTGGTGTGGCTGAAGCAATTAGCAAAGTGCAATTGCCACGCATAGTAACCGCTGGCGGTGCCGGCAACTCAAATGCCATGGATGCCATGGGCTTGAAAATGCTCCTTGATGTGAGCGAGAAATTAAGTAAGTAATTTGAACTAAAGTATTAAACGACAAGGATTCCAACCGGAATCCTTTCGTTTTGATATAGAATCAGCAAAAATGTCGATACGGAGTTTATTTGCGGCGTTACTTATCGCGTTTGTTATCAGCGGTTCGGCTGCTGGTGCTGAAAGCGGAGGTTCAAATAAGTCGAAACGCCCCAAGGTGGGACTTGTGCTGTCGGGAGGCGGTGCGAAAGGTATGGCGCACATTGGCGTTCTGAAGAAACTTGAGTCGGTTGGCCTTTACCCAGATTACATTACCGGAACGAGCATGGGTAGTATTGTAGGCGCCTTATACTCAATAGGTTATTCGGTTGACGAACTTGAGGATTTTGCCCGCAACTCAAAGTGGCTTGAACTAATGTCGAACACGCTCGACACACGTTTCATATCAATAAATCAGAAAGATGACCTTGGCTGCTATCCGGTGGAATTCACGTTTGAGGATGGCAAACTGATACGTTCGTCAGGTGTGATTGAGGGACAGAACCTGTCGCAGTTTTTCTCGCGCCAGACATGGTGCACCGCTGGCATAAACAGTTTCGACGACTACCCCATTCCGTTTCGCTGCTATGGCGTTGATATTCTGAAAGGAAGACTGGTTGAATTCAAGGATGGCGACCTTGCGCAGGCCATCCGCGGAAGCATGGCCATTCCGCTTGTTTTCTCGCCCGTATTGATTGAGACTCTGGCCGATACGATGCTTATTGTCGATGGCGGCGTGATGCACAATTTCCCGGTTGAAGATGTGAAGCGCATGGGTGCCGACATTGTGATTGGCTCCTACACAGGTTACGATGAGTCAGTTACAGCAGCCGAAATGAACTCAATCGCAAAAATTACTGGCCGCGTGCTGATGTTTGGCGGTGTGAAAGATTCGAGAGACCAGGCAAAAATGGTCGACCCGAAATACTTGATAACGCCAAATGTGAAAGGCGTGCAACCATCAGATTTCTTGCAGGCCGACCTTATCATCAAACGCGGCGAGGATGCGGCAGAACTTCATATTGCCGACCTGAAACATCTTGCCGACTCACTCAACGCCATTGAACCACGCAAACGCCCTGCTCCGCTTGTCAAGCACGACTCGATAAAGGTTAGCCGCGTAGTAATCAGCGGTATTGAAAATACCGACAAGGAGAACGCCTACGGCATCATCGGCATCAGTGAGAATCAGTATGTTTCGGTGGCTATGATTGAAGAGGGAATCACACGTCTGTATTCAACTCTGCTCTATAAATCAATTAATTACTGCATTGAATCGACACCCGACGGAAAAATCGCATTGGTTTTCACCGTCAAGGAGAAAGGCCCGGCGCAACTCGATTTAGGTCTTTATTATGATGAGACGTACGACATCGGATTCACCGTGAAATACAGCCGCCGCAGTTTATGGAATAAAAAATACGAAGCCTTTGTTTTTGCCAACATCAACCGGTATCCGGGCATACAGGCGCAAATCAGTCGTAACATCAGCAAAAACAATACGTGGAACGCCAACACACAACTGGAGTATTTCTACGATTATAAAAGACTATACGACAAGAACATACGATTAGGCGAGATTAAATACCGCCATTTCAACTGGGATGTGGCGGGTGTGAGCAAGGCTTTTGGCAGCCATACAAAGCTTTGTGCGTCAACATTTTTTGAGACATTCTCCGCTAAGGTAGACCCCGATGCGCTTTTGGCTCTTGCTGACACAAACTCGTCGTACTACTACCAATATGGCCTGCGCCTGAAAATGAAGCATAACTCGCTCGACAACAACATCTACCCCATGTCGGGTGCGCGCTGGGATATTGAGTCGAAAGGTGTGATTGGCTCGCACCGCAGGATTGAGTTTTCTGACCGGGACTCGGTTTGCGACCGCACCAGTTATCTGAAATTTGGCACCAGTTTTATCTATGCATTCTCGGTTTTGAAAAACCATTTCACACTAATTCCTTCGGCAAACATCGGCATTGGCACTAACGATTTGCACTTTGCTGACCAGTTTTTTCTTGGCGGCTACCGCGATAAACTGCGCTACGGACAGGTACCATTCTCCGGCATGCGACTGAATCAAATTGGCACAAAGAACTTTGCCGCGACAGGCATTACTGTCAGAATTCAAGATTACAAACCATTTGGCATCGAACTTTTGAAATATGTGAACCCGGTTGTTCAATTGAATTTTATGGTTAACTACGACTCTTCAATAACTGATATTGACCTGCTTAAGCCGTCGTTTGTAAACAGCAGTACCGGCGGCGGCATTATAATCCGCACTCCCATCGGTCCAATAACCTACTTTACATCAACCGACTTTTATATCAATAAAAAATGCCGTTATTTCAGTGTCGGATTCAATTTGCCGTATATCAAATGATTGAATGACTGATTAATTGATTAACTGATTGACTGAAGGATTGAATAATTGAATGAGTGATAGGTAGATGTGAAGATTATTTAAAGAATAAGGTTAATAAAATAAGGAGTTAAATGAGAAACCATTTAACTCCTTTTTATTTCAGTCTTTCTAACTCTCTAACCTAAGTATTTCTCAAGCAGCGACAGCATCTTTTTAAGTTTTATTGGCTTGGCAATGAAGTCGTTGCAACCAGCCTCCAGAGCCTTCACAACATCAGCATACATGGCATAGGCGGTCTGTGCGATTATTGGAACATCGGTGTTGAAAGAGCGAATCTGCCGAGTCACTTCGTAACCGTTCATGTCAGGCAACTGTATATCCATGAGTATCAGGTCGGTATCAGGATTGTTGCGGATAAAGTCGAGAGCCTGAGCCCCGTCGATAGACCTTGACATGATTGGCGGTCCCTGCATTTTGAGCATAGCCTCAATCAGCATATAGTTGGCGTCGTTGTCCTCCACAACATGGATTTTCTTGGTTGCCCATTTCTTTGTATCGACATTCGATGGACGAACATTTGGCTGAAGAACGCCAATAGGCAGGGTGAAGAAGAACTGAGTTCCTTCGTCGGCAGCCGAATAGCACCAGATGCGGCCTTTAAGTTGCTCAACGCAGCGGCGGGCGATGCTCAACCCCAGTCCGGTGTGTTTCTCCTTGCCTACTGTATAGAACGGCTCAAAAATCTTTTCCTGAATATCGGTAGGAACACCCTTTCCGGAATCTTTTACAAAGAATACAATCTCCTCGTTGTCAGTAGTTCCAAAGCCAAGGTAAACCGATGTTACATCGTTCGCTTCAAATGCGTTATTTACAAGATTATCAAGTATCTTGGTCAGAATGCGGGGGTCGGTGTAAATCTTCACCGAGGTTTGCGGAATCTCAAGGTTGAAATTGATGTTCCGGGCAATTGCATCGTTCTGCCGGCGAGTGTGGTATTCGGTTATGAACGCGCAGACATCGATGGTTGACGGTTCAAGTTTGAGCAGCCGTCCGCTGATGCCAGTCCATTCGGCAATGCTGTTTAGAGCCACAATAAACTCCGAATCCTTCAATTCGGCATGTGATTCTATCAGTTTGACACTCAGCAGTTTTATGTTCGACGCTATATTATTGTTGTTTTCAATAATCCGTTGTTTCTCGTTGTTGAGTTCGTTCTCATAATTCTTAATCTGAGTAATGTCGCGCGACACATTGAGCACAGTGCTCACAGTGCCGTCTTTCGACATCTCAGGCACCATGCTGGCCTGGAAAACACGCTGCTGCCCTTCGGCATTCATTTTGAACTCGAATTTCAGTTTGCGCCCTGTACGGAACACCTCAAGGTACATCTCTTCAAGGAATGATGCGGTGTTCGGGTCGAAATCCATGTCCATTATGTTGTGTCCGATGTATTTTGCTGCGGGAACTTTAGTTATCTCCTCAGCAGCGCGGTTCACGTAGGCGTAAGTCAGATTGCGGTTGTAGCGCGAGATGATGTCGGGGCTGTTGTCGGCCAGCATCCTGAACTCCTCCTGGCTTTTGAGAAGGGCTTTTTCAGTGATTTTCTGCGCGGTAATGTCGGTTATGACATTATATGAGATTGTTTCGCCGTTCTGTGTTTTGGTCATAGAGAAGACGCACTTGATGCACTTCTCCTGCCCTGCACGATTCAGAATCCACACCTCAGCGCTGAAGAAGTTCGGATTTACTTTCTTCTGCTCAGCCATGAGTTTCCCCATGCGTTCACGCTCGTAATCGCAGATGAGCGACAGCGGCGACGCCGATTTGAGTTGCTCTTTTGTGAAACCTGTGATTTTGGTGCTGGCGGAGTTGGCGAACATCAGTTTTCCGTTCTCATAAATCATTATGCCGTCGGTGATGTTCTCAGCCATCATCAGGAAGCGGAACTCGCTGTGGCGCAATGCGCTAAGTATTTTTGTCAGATTGCCGGAGTTCTGTTGGAAGGCGGTCAGATACGTCTGCCCGTCGGGCGCGTGCATCTTGAAAAGCGTGATTTCAGATGAGATTGCCGGCTCAATCAGAGGCACAATCTGCGTGGCGTATGTCACACCCTCTGGTCCTATTTCCGAATCGATATATTGCAGAATTTCAGTTTCTGACTTGAATAAACCAATGCCGACCGGTGACAATGATTGGTAGTTATCCTCAGTGCATTTGAGCAACTCACAAGCGCTGCGGTTTATTCTATGAAGCCTCAGGCTGGAGCCGTCCACCTTCAGCACAAAAATTGGCTGAGGACTGCGTGCAAACCAATTGTTGCAGTCTATGGCATCATTAATATCAAACTTGATGTCAACCATGACAATTATTGTTTTTTAAACAAATGCTCTCGAATGATTTAAAACAAGGGTTAAATATATTCATTTTTCGGATTGCTCCAAATAAAATTTCTTTTGTTATTTTGCCGTAAACATCCGAATGGTAAAAACTGGATTTTGACATGCTACCTCGACTTTTTGCAATCATCAGATATTACTTGTTCTGGATAGCGTTTTTTGTGGCTGTCCGCGTGTTTTTTGAACTTTACAACATTAGGTTGACGGCCGATTTGTCGTTTGGCACGGTGCTTGGCACTTTCTGGCACGGCTTGCTGCTCGACCTCTCGATGGGCGGTTATCTGACTGCATTTGTGACTCTTACGCTTGCCGCCACAGTCAGATGCAACGGTCGCCTGACGGCAAAGATTGTTGGGGCGGGCACCATTGTTTTCATCATAATCTTCTCGATGATAGGCATTTGCGACTGCGAACTCTATCGCAACTGGGGCTTCCGCATGGACAGCACCGTGCTCATGTATCTGAAGACGCCCAAAGAGGCCGCCGCCTCCACTCCCGTCTGGCTCACAGCCATTTTCCTTCTTTGGATTGCCGTTTTCTGCTGGCTCAGCATCAAGGCATACCGCAGGTTTGTTGGCGAACGGTTGCAGCAGTTGCAGCCTGAATCGTGGAAGGCTATGCCCGCGTTGCTGTTTGCGTGCGCTGTTCTTGTGATACCAATCCGCGGAGGCTTTGGAATGCCAATTCGCTCTGGTTCAGTCTATTTCAGCGACCAGCAGTTTGCCAATCATGCGGCCGTCAACGTGCAGTGGAACTTCTGCAACTCGCTGCGCTACCTCAAAATGCAGCAAACCGACAATTTCATGCCACAGGCGCAAGCCGACAGCGTTGTTGCCGAAATGCTGCGCTCTGATTCATTGCAATGCCATCTGCTCAAAACCGACCGTCCAAACATCCTGATAATGATAATGGAAAGTTTCACGGCGAAGGTTGTGGGCTGCGTGGGCGGCATTGAAGGCGTCACGCCGAACCTCGACAGCCTTGCCCGCACGGGCGTGCTGTTCAGCAACTGCTACTCCAACGCCGACCGCTCCGACAAGGGCATTGTGAGCATTTTGAGCGGCTATCCGGCACAGCCGACCACATCTATCATGAAATTCACCGACAAGGCCGCCAAACTGCCGCATTTGAGCCATAAACTGAATGCCGAGGGCTACACATCGTCGTTCTACTACGGCGGCGACATCGGCTTTGCCAACATGAACTCGTATTTTATTGCAGGACAATACAATCCGATAGTCTCGAAAGACGAATTCCAGCACAGCGACATGAACTCGAAATGGGGTGCTCACGACCACATTGTACTTGGCCGCTGGCTCAATGACATCAACAACTCGTCGGCGCCGTTTTTCAGCGCGCTGTTCACTTTGAGCAGCCACGAGCCGTTCGAAGTGCCGCACACAAGCCGTTTCCTAAAAAACAGTTTCCTCGGCAAGGCTGAGCCTGGCAAGTTTATGAATACCATCCACTACACCGACAGTTGCATTGGCGATTTTGTGCGCCGTGCCGCGGCTGAGCCTTGGTGGAACAACACTCTGCTGGTGCTTGTTGCCGACCACGGAAACCGCCTTCCCGACTATTCAACGCTTTTTGCGCCCGAGCGCTTCCACATTCCAATGATTTGGCTCGGAGGTGCGTTGGCAAAGACCGATACTGTGATTGATAACTATCTGTCGCAAAACGATATACCGCTGTTACTTTGCAATCAACTTGAAGTGGACGGCAGCGATTTCAATTTCAGCAAAGACGTTTTAAGTGGCGGCCGCTCATGGGGCTTCTACGCATACAACAACGGCATTGGATTTGTAACTGAAAATGAGAAATTTATCTACGACCGCACAGCGAAAAAACTGATTAAAACCGATGTGAACAACACCTCCAATTTTCATATTCCAATGACATGGATTGATGCCGTGCGAGCAAGGACCGATACTGTCAAATACGAGAATATCAGCAAATTACCGCAAATTTTAAGTCGGGAGTTAGGAACAAGCGGCAGTTTCTCGTTCAGTGCCGACACCACAAGCGGCAACCTTCTGTTCGAAATTTATTTATACAAGAAAGGAATCGGATTTATTGCTGAAAATGAAGATTTTACATACGTTAAAATGGCGCCAAAGCCATCAAAGAAAGATATAAGCGACGACGCAATTATGCAAAGTCAGGCTTTTTTGCAAACTTTGCTGCACGATTTCAATCAAAAATGAGACGATGATTGAGAAGAACAACCGCAAGGTCATAAACGCTTGGTGCTCATACGATATAGCCAACTCGGTCTATAGTCTGATAGTTGCGTCGGCATTGTTTCCCATTTATTATCAAAACGTTACGGCGGAGGCGTTTGGCAGCGGATTGGTCAGCCTTTTCGGTTTCCAGATAAAAAACACCGTAATCTACGACTACGCCATCGCTCTGGGCTACGCCATTGTGATTCTGATAACCCCGCTCCTTTCGGGCATTGCCGACATGGGCGGCTACCGCAAGCGCTTTATGGTACTCTTCACCACACTTGGCGCGGCGGCCTGCTCTGGCCTCTACTTTTTCACGGGCTCAAACATCGGTTTCGGTCTGCTGATGACTGTTTTGGCCGTCATCGGCTGGGCGGGCGCAACGGTCTATTACAACTCATTTCTGCCGATAATAGCCACCAACCGTCTGCATAACGTTGTGAGTGCCAAAGGTTTCGCGTGGGGCTATCTGGGCAGCATGGTGCTGTTCATCTTGTGCATAGCCATCATCTACACATGGCAATTCTGGGGCTTTGGCAGCGAAGAGGCCGCCTACCGCTTCTCGTTCCTGCTCGTCGGCTTTTGGTGGATTGGCATCGCACTGGTGGCTTTCAAGCATTTACAAGAATTCAAGCCCAAAAGCAAGATAGATTCCGAAATTCTTTCAAAAGGCTTCAAAGAGATTGCCGAAGTGGCGAAAAACCTTTTCCGTCAGCGGATTATGAACCTCTTTTTGGTGTCGTTCCTGTTTTTGAGCATGGGTGTGCAGACCATCATTCTGGTGGCCACGCTGTTTGGCAGCGTCGAACTGCACGTCGGCACCATCGAACTGATAATTGTGATTCTGCTGATACAGTTCCTTGCAATGTTCGGTTCGGTTGTATTTGCAAGAGTTTCAAATAGATTCGGCAACTTTACATCGCTGCTGATAATGCTTTCGGTTTGGGTGGCGATTTGCGTGGCTGGCTATTTCATTCAAAACACCGTGCAATTCTACATTCTGGCCGTATTCCTTGGCTTTGTGATGGGCGGCATACAGTCGCAGGCCCGCTCAACCTACGCCATGCTCATCCCAGAAAACACCACTGACACAGCCTCTTATTTCTCGTTCTACGACATCACCGAGAAGATTGGCATAGTCATCGGAATGTTCGGTTTCGGGCTGATAGAGCAGATTTCAGGCTCGATGCGCAACAGCGTGGCGCTCCTCTCCGTCTTTTTCATGATTGCCTTTGTGGCGCTTGTTTTCGCCGCTGGCAAACGGAAACTCAAAGGAGACAACTTATAGATATTTAGGAATTAATAATTAGGATTTATTTATTTGAAGTATTACTTTAAGTGAAGATTCCTAATATTTTGACATAAAACTAAAACGATATGAAAACACCTATCCTATTTCTGGCTGCGGCCTTATTGACCGCCTCTTGCGCCAGCAACAGCGGTAAGTCAGTCATTTTCAACGATATTGATGCGGTCGAAACCGTGTCACTCGACGAGATTGCCACAGATATTGAGGCGGTTCCAATTAAGGCTGATTATCCGTTGGAACCTTTTTTGGCGACTTTTGGCCAAAGCAACGATTTTGTGGCTCTTGATATGAAACTGCAAACCGTCTATCTTGTTAAAGATTACCAAGTTGTATCGAAATTGAACACTGTAGGTCGCGGCCCGAGGGAGTACACAAACATCACAGATATTGCATATTCTGCTGAAAACCAGACGCTTTATGCCTACACACCCGACAGAAAATGCATTTATCGTTACAAAATGCCTGATTTTAAATATGTTGGCTGTCTGCAAGTGGGGCAAGATTTATCTGCAATGGTTCTGCTAGACAGCACAAACCTTCTGTTTGTTGGTTACGACAACATCAACGAGGCAAATAGCGGCATCTATAGGCTCAACCTTGAAACTGGCGCTTCTAAGCGAATAATTGCATCGGGCGATATCGGTGCCACATACACTTCCACAAGTTCGTTCTACAAAAGCGGCGACAATGTATTCTTCTCATTACCAAACGGCGACAACATCATTTACCAGTACACCGACACGGTTTTGACGCCGCTGATGGCCATCGATTACGGGCAATACAATTTCAAAACTGATATGAACCCCAACGACGGCAACAACTTCGACGATATGATTAAATATATGACATACAGAGATGAAGGTAATTATGCCATCGGCGGTTACTATTTACGCGTAACCGACTCTGTAATAACATATTGGCACAGTCCGCACATAAATGGTAAATACCACAAATACTTCACGGTTTGCAAAAACGGCGTCTGCCGCAACTACGACATTAAGGTTAACGGCCTGAAACTCAAAGTGTATCCAACTGGTTTGGATGGCGACACCTACGAAACCATCATCGATGGCGATTGGGAGAATCTTATTGACCCCGACAGCGAATTATCGCCATTGGCTCAAAAGATTATCGACACAATGAAAAAACAAACTGATTACAATCCTATTTTATTGAAATACAAATTATTCTAGTCACAAATGAGAACACCTATCCTATTCTTAGCCGCGGCGCTGCTGACCGCCTCTTGCGCTAGCAACAGCGGCAAATCCACCATCATCAATCTTAACCCGAGGAACTGTAGTCAATTGGAGGATGTTATAGACGATTGCAAAGTGATTTTTCTCGACAGTACTCGGAACGCCTTAATCACAAACCCTGGTAAAATACTGTGCGACAGCAACTATTATTACATTCAAGACAGAGAAAGACATTGCATTAAAGTGTTCGGCAAAGACGGACATTTTGTGTCGCAAGTGAATCGGGTGGGCCGTTCAAGCCAGGAATATCTTGATATTCAAAATTTCGATGTCAAAGACGAAACTGTCTATATTCTGTCAAGATCCATCCAAAAACTATACGAATATGACATTCGTGGCAAATACTTGAATTCCTACGAATTAGATTATTATTATAGCGATATTGTTGCAGTAAACAACAGTACGGTTCTGCTGTTCTCAAACTACTCGAACAACAAAATGAAAAACTATGTCTTGTTCGACTTGAAGACGGGTAAAATTGTTGCCGAGTGCGATGATTTCACGGTGAACGCAGGTTGTCGCGTAGCCGAATCACATTTTATCAGAACCGACGAAGGAATTTTCACCGTAAAGCCTTTTGATTATACTATATATCAATACGATAACAATTCAATCAATCCTGTTTTAACACTGAATTTCGACACCGAGGACGCGCTACCTAAAAACGACGACATTAGAGTTATTTACGAGCAAACCGAGAAGAAAAAAGTGGTTCGGTATTACAATTCATTCACCAAGGTTGGTGACAATGTGTTTGTCCTTTATAACCTTACAAGAGTCGTTATGGGAGATGCTCATTTGGGGCTTCAATTTTTGACGGCAGCCAACATAAAGGACAGTACTGCAATCACAATAACCACATTCGCTGGAGACGAAAAATTCCCGTTCGGATTCAGCAATGCGTTCCTACACAACGGTGCTCTTTATGCATTTGTTTGGCCATCGGGTTACAACCGCCACGTTGATGCGGCGAATGCTGTTGACGAAGAATCAAACCTGATATTGCTTGAATACAAACTGAAATGCAAATGACGGCACAACACCAACCGCGCTGTTGGTGGCTGAAGAAGGCTCACTGTTTTGGATGATTCAAACAGAGAGTTTTTTAGAATTATTGATTGCTTGTCTAAAAAAAACTCTTATTCGATGTCCGAAAACAAAAATTCTTCGATGATTTGTTTCAAATCACGATAATCATTGGCATTTTTGTTTCTATATTTACGGAACAAGCCGCATGTGTGTCGGCGCTAATTAGAAAGGTTATGAGCAACGAGAAAATTGAAAACAACACATTACTATACAAGGTGCTTGTGCACATGTCGGTCTGCATATTCATTCTGATAATGCCCGTGCTGCTCTCGCTGCACAACAACTTCCAATTCGCCTTCATTTTAGAACACTCGTGGATTCCCACATTTTTCTATTTCATCATCTTCTATGTCAACTACTTAGTGCTGGTTGACCGAGTTTTCCTGAACAAGAAGAAACTGATTTTCTTCCTGTCGAACGCCGCCTTGATGCTGCTTCTCGCCTATCTCGACCAGACTCTGAAGCCCTATCTGTTCCACCACTTCGTATGGCAAGGTCCGCACAGGCCAATATTCTTTGTTTACGGCATTCTCATGGATATGCTGACAATGGTGCTGCCACTGGTGCTGGCCGTCGCCTTCAAAACCTACGACCGTTGGCAGCAAATGGAACGCAAGCAGCAGGAAAGCGCCAACGCGCAACTTCAAACCGAACTAAAACATCTTGAGTATCAGATACAACCACACTTTTTCTTCAATTCGCTCAACAACATCTACTCGCTGGTCGACATATCGCCAGAGCGCGCCAAAGAGACCATCCACAACCTGAGCAAACTGATGCGCTATCTGCTCTACGAGACCAACAACTCGCTTGTTCCGCTCGACGGCGAGATAACTTTCATGTCGAAATACATTGAACTGATGAAACTGCGCACCGCCGCCAACACAAAGGTGGAATACTCGTTCCCCACCAACACCAACGGCATAATGGTGGCGCCGCTGCTGTTCATCTCGCTCATCGAAAACTCATTCAAGCACGGAATCAAGCCAATGGGCACATCCGACCTGATTTTCAAAATGGAAATCGACGGTACAAAAGTTATTTTCACCACAGAAAATCCGTATTTTGAGAAAACAGGACCCGACTTGTCGGGCGGTTCGTCAATCGGGCTTGAGAACATCCGCAAGCGGCTTGAACTGCTCTACAACGGGAAATCTGTTTTCAACACCCGCATCGAAAATGATAAATATTTTGCATATTTGTCGATAGACACAGATTCTGTTGAACACAAATAAAACGAACTGACAATGGAACAAAAAATAACCTGCCTGATTGCCGACGACGAGCCCATGGCTCTCGAACTTATTGAAAGTTACGTCAACAAAACCCCGTTCCTGGAACTTAGGGGCAAGTGCATCAACGGATTCGACGTGCTCGACCTGCTGGCCAAAGAGCAAATCGACCTGCTGTTTCTCGACATTCAGATGCCCGGGCTGAACGGCCTTGAACTCTCAAAAACGCTGCGCAAGAAGAACCGCGTCATCTTCACTACGGCTTTCGACAAGTACGCACTCGATGGTTTCAAGGTTGAAGCGCTCGACTATCTGCTCAAGCCGTTCGACTACAACGAGTTCCTGACGGCCGCCAACAAGGCTCTCGAGTGGTTCTCGCTCCAACGTTCTGGCAAACAGCCTGTTACCAGCAACGACTATATGTTTGTGAAAGCCGACTACAAACAGATAAAAATCGATTACAGCGACATTTACTATTTCGAAGGATTGAAGGATTACGTGAAGATTTGGCTGAAATCGCGTCCGCGCCCAATTCTGACTCTGATGAGCCTGAAATCGCTCGAAGAGACTCTGCCCGACGACCGTTTCATGCGCGTCCACAGGTCGTACATCATTGCGCTTGACGCGATAAAGTCAATCGAACGCAACTGTGTGATTATCAATGACCAACCCATCGCGGTGGCCGACAAATACAAGGATATTTTCAACGAGTTTGTCCAGAAAAAATCAGTGCAATAAATCTTATCTTTGCGGCTCAATTTTAGTTCGATGATAGAGGCTGCAAAAAAGGATTATCTTGCAAAGACAGGTCACAAGTATCTGAATATCAAGGGGGTAATGTTCGACATGGATGGTGTGCTGTTCGACAGTATGCCACTGCATGCCGAGGCTTGGGTTAAAACATTCACGCAGATTGGAATACCGTTCACCCATCGGCAGGTCTATCTGAACGAAGGCCGCACGGGCGCCGCCACCATCGACGAGCAATTTCAGATTTATTTCAACCGCCACAGCACAGTAGAAGAACAGCAAGAGATTTACCGCATTAAAAGCGGCATTTTCAAGCAATTACCCAAACCGAACCTCATTCCTGGGATTGTTGATGTGGTGCAATTCCTGGCCGACAATAACATTGCCCGAACAGTGGTAACAGGCTCTGGCGAAAGTTCCACCCTCGAACGTCTGGAGCAGAATTTCCATGGTCTCTTCAACCGCAGCCTGATAGTTACGGCTCTCGATGTCAAGCAAGGCAAACCTTTTCCTGAGCCGTATCTGATGGGATTGCAAAAACTGCGCCTCGCTCCCAACGAGGCTTTAGTGGTTGAGAATGCACCACTTGGCATTCAGGCCGGAGTGGCTGCAGGCGTGTTCACCATTGGCGTCAACACTGGAATCCTCGAGAAATCAGACCTTGAGACGGCTGGTGCCAATCTTGTGTTCGACAATATGCAGCAACTGCTTGAGGCGCTGCCTGCGCTGATTTCAGACTAATTTTTCCTCATAGAGGCACAAAGACACGGAGTTTTTGCCTTTAACTCCTCTCCGTTTATTCCTTGCTCAATTCTCATAAATGAATAATTTTGGCCTCACATAAAATTTAAAGCAATGAAAGTACTTCTGATAAACGCAAGCCCGCATCCGAAGGGCTGCACCTACACAGCACTATGCGAAGTGGCTTCGGCCCTGAATGCCAACGGAATAGAAACAGAACTGATGCAACTTGGCGTACAGCCGATTGCGGGCTGCATCGGGTGCGCGCAGTGCCGTACAACGGGCAACTGCTTCCGCGGCGATGTTGTGAATCAGTTTGTTGAAGTGGCCGACCAATTCGACGGCTACGTGTTCGGCTCGCCCGTGCACTATGCCTCAGCCGACGGTGCCATCACATCGTTTATGGACCGCGCCTTCTACGCCGCATCGGGCAAAATGCGCAACAAACCCGCCGCAGCCGTGGTGAGTTGCCGCCGCGGTGGCGCAACAGCCGCTCTCGACCAACTGAACAAGTATTTCACAATCAACTGTATGCCTGTGGTTTCGTCGAACTACTGGAATATGGTTCACGGCAGCAAACCCGAAGATGTTCTGAAAGACCTTGAGGGAATGCAGACAATGCGCATTCTGGGCAACAATATGGCCTGGCTGCTGAAGTGCATCGAGGCTGGGAAATCGGCCGGCGTGCCCGCTCCCGCCGCCGAGCAGAAAGTCTGGACGAATTTTATTAAGGATTGAACAGATGGTGAATCGGACAATCGGCTAATTGGTAAATCGATGTTTTTCAGTTCACCGATTCACCACTTCACCGATTAAACAATAAAAACTTAAAACTTCAAAAACTTATTACTTAAAACATAAAACAATGAAAGCATTTGTATTACTCGCCAATGGCTTTGAAGATATTGAAGCCGTTGCACCCATCGACATTCTGCGCCGCGGCGGCGTTGATGTGAAAACCGTATCGATAACCGAATCGACAGAAGTTGAGTCATCGCACGGCATTCCAATGAAGGCCGACACCACCATCGGCAAGGCCGACTTTGAGAACGGCGACGCACTTATTCTGCCTGGCGGTTACCCCGGATACAAGAATCTGGGCGAATCGGCGGCTGTGGGCAAAGTGCTGAAAGATTTCTACAGCAAGGGAAAACTTGTGGGTGCCATCTGTGCCGCCCCGACCGTTTTGGCAGCCAACAGCGTGGCCGAAGGCGCAACGGTTACGTGCCACAGTTGCGCCGTTGAGACTATGGAAGCCCGCTACAACTATGTTGGCGGCGACGTGGTCAGCGACCGCAACCTGATAACCGCTGTGGGCGCCGGCCTGTCAATCGATTTCGGCCTTGAACTGCTTGCCGCTCTCACCAACGAAGCCACAGTTGAGAAGGTTAAGAAGGGAATGGAGATTGCTCTTTAATTTAGGATTTAGGAATTAGGATTTATTGTAGAGACGCGGCGCGCCACGTCTCTACAATGCCACATTAACAAAATAAACTAACTGTTATGAAAAGACTTTTTGTTTTACTCTATGCCATAATGCTTGTTGGGCAAACTTTTGCTCTAGAGTTTGTTGTTGGCAACTTAAAGTATACGGTTACCGATACCGCAAAACACGAGGTTTCGGTTGGTATGGCTTCTGATTCAATATCCGAAGCAATAGACATTTTGGCCGAAATTGAATATGAAGGCATAAAATACATTGTCACAAGCATCGACAACTACGCGTTCGAAGGTTGCACTAACCTTACTTCAATCTCCATTCCAAATTCTGTAACAAACATTGGTACCGGAGCGTTCAATGGTTGTAGCAAACTTGAATACAATGAATATGGTGACGCCCTATATGTTGGGAATGCCGAAAATCCATATTTATTGTTGATTAAAGCGAAATCTGCTGATATAACGTATTGTATGATAAATGAAAAATGTAAACATATTTACTCTGGTGCTTTCTATAAGTGTGACAGTTTATATTCAGCAACTATTCCTAATTCTGTTACAACAATTGGCGTTGCGGCGTTTATTGATTGCAGCAGACTCTCAACAATAACCCTTCCTAATTCAATCAAGTCTATTGGTGACCATGCGTTCGCAAAATGTATCAGCCTTACATCAATGGCAATTCCAAACTCAGTAGTAAGCATCGGCTACGAATCGTTTGGTGAATGCGAAAACCTTTCTTCTATTACTATTCCAAATTCAGTCACAAACATAGGACAATGGGCGTTCGCGGGTTGCTACAACTTAACTATTTATTGTGAGGCGAGTTCAAAACCTGATAGTTGGGATTATTCTTGGAACAGCGGCAACCGTCCTGTGCTTTGGGAATCGTCTATGAATATTGTCAAACCTGCCTTCATCTATAACAATTTGAAGTACGTTGTAATTGATGCAGAAAAACAAGAAGTTTCTGTTAGTAGAATTTACGGACTCAACCCAACAGGTGATATTATTATCCCCTTACAAGTAGAAAACGACAGCATTACATATACTGTTACAACTATTGCAGAAAAGGCTTTTTATGAATGCGAGAATCTGACATCGGTAACAATTCCAAATTCAATTACAAAAATTGGAAGCTACGCGTTTTATAATTGTATCAGATTGACTTCAATAACAATTCCCGATTCGGTAACGAGTATTGAAGATGGTACGTTTACTGGATGCAAAAGTCTGACATCGATAAACATACCCGATTCGGTAACCAACATTGGTGAACAAGCTTTCTTATGTTGCAGCAGTCTGACCTCAGTTACCTTTCCTAATACATATATAACGATTGGTAATTATGCTTTTGGCGACTGTAGCAATCTGACTTCAATTACCATTCCTAATTCTGGTACAATTTTAGATGACAATGCGTTCAAAGATTGCAGCAACTTAACATCCGTTAATATTCTCAATTCAGTTAAGAATATAGGCAACAACGCCTTCGCTGGGTGCAACAATCTTCATTTCAACGAATACCGCGATGCTTTGTATTTAGGCAATGCCGAGAATCCTTATCTACTTTTGTTCAAAACGAAATCAAAAGACATAACCTATTGCTGGATAAATAAACGCTGCAAAGGTATTAACTATGCCGCATTCTCTGGGTGCACCAAACTGGAAGGAGTTACCTTTTCCGATTCGATCACATGCATTTGCGACGAAGCATTCAAAGATTGCGGTCGTATAACTTCAATAACTATTCCTAACTCGGTTACCAGCATTGGCGACGAAGCGTTCGCTCGTTGCAGTGGTATAACTTCGATAACTATTCCTAATTCAGTTACCAGCATCGGACATAGTGCGTTTAGTGAGTGTATTTACCTGACTTCTGTTAATATTCCAAATTCAGTTACGAGCATCGGACATAGTGCCTTCTCTGAATGTATTAGCCTGACTTCGATTATCATTCCTAATTCAGTTACCAGCATCAACGATGAAACGTTCTCCAATTGTGTCAGTCTGACTTCAATTACTATTCCCAATTCAGTAAAAAGTATTGGTTATGAGGCATTCTCTCGTTGTAGTGGTCTAACTTCAATAACTATTCCTAATTCAGTTACCAGCATTGGTGTCTTTGCATTTTCTTTATGCTCTAACCTTAAATCTGTTTCCATTCCAAATTCTGTATCAACTATTGGCGAGAATGCGTTTGAGCATTGTGGACTGACTTCAATAACCATTCCCAATTCGATAACAAGCATCGAGCGCGGTGCATTCCGACATTGTTCCGCACTGACTTCGGT
>JAEEPS010000014.1 GCA_016284875.1 Salinivirgaceae bacterium
ATTGAAGGATTGCATTTTATGCGGTATCCCAATGTCTTGTAGTCCGATTCATCGAAGAACAGATAGTGCGGACAAGTTTCGGCGGTTATCTTTTTGTCGGCCAATGGTTTTGCTTCGAAAAAGTCGAGTTCTGCGGCAGTTGAAAGATGCGCCACATGCAGATGCGCGCCATATTTTGTGGCCAGAGCCACAGCACGTTCCGTCGATTTCAGGCACGCTTCGGCGGTTCTGATTTTCGGATGGCACGTTGCGTCAACTTCGTTGGCTGGCATAGCCTTGTATCGTTCAATGTTGGCTTTTATAATCTGCTCGTCTTCGCAGTGCGCCACAATAATGCAGGGCGATTCGGCAAAAACACGCTCAAGCATATCGATCTGGTTGACAAGCATATTGCCTGTCGATGAACCCATAAACAGTTTTATGCCGCACACTCTGCTGATGTCAGCCGCGGCAATCTCACCTATATTATTATTGGTAGCCCCAAGGTAGAACGCATAGTTGGCAGCCGATTTTGATGCTGCTAGAGCGGCGCGTTCTTCAAGCAATTGGTTGGTGGTGGTTTGCGGATTCACATTTGGCATATCCATAAACGATGTTACGCCCCCGGCCACCGCAGCCTTCGATTCCGATTCGAAATCAGCCTTGTGAGTCAGCCCCGGCTCACGAAAGTGAACGTGCTCGTCAATCACGCCAGGCATCACCAAGCAACCTTTTGCATCGATAATGGTTGTTTGGCTGTCGGTTTGTGGCATTTCTGTCGATACCGACTCAATCAAATCGTTGTTAATCAGAATATGGCCGCTGAATTTCCGGCCATCGTCAACAATCGTGGCATTCTTGATGAGCGTTTTCATCGCCTATGCGGCTTTGCGTTTGTAGCTGCGGAACAGGCTGCGCCATTTCATCCGGATAACGCCGAAAACAGCCTCGCTGAAGATTCCGCCGCTCATTTTCGATTGTCCTTCCTTCCTGTCGGTGAAGATGATAGGCACTTCAACCACGTTGAAACCGAACTTCCAGGCAGTGAATTTCATCTCGATTTGGAACGCGTAGCCCTTGAATTTTATTTTATCTAAATCGATGGTTTCCAGCACTTCGCGGCGGTAGCAGACAAATCCGGCGGTGGTGTCGCGCACCTTCATCCGGGTAACCAGCCGCACGTAAGCCGACGCGTAGTACGACATCAGCACACGGCCCATCGGCCAGTTCACAACGTTGATGCCCGAAATGTACCGCGACCCAATGGCCACATCGGCACCGTTCGCGCAGGCGTTGTAAAGGTTCAGAAGGTCGTCGGGATTGTGCGAGAAGTCGGCGTCCATTTCGAAAATGTACTCATATCCTTCGGCAATCGACCACTTGAAACCCTCAATGTAAGCCGTTCCTAGGCCAAGTTTGCCTTTCCGCTCTTTGATGAAAATGCGGTCGGGGAACTCTGTCATCAAGCGTTTCACAATGTCGGCAGTGCCGTCGGGGCTGTTGTCTTCAACCACAAGCACGCTGAATTCGCCGTCAAGCGACATCACTTTGCGCAAGATGGCCTCAATATTCTCTTTCTCGTTGTACGTCGGAATTATGACAATCTTGTCCTTCATATTTGTCTGTTTTTGTGGTCAGAACCACCGTTTTATTTCAATTTCTCTTTAATCGCCTTCGATTCAGCCTCATAGCCAGGTTTGTCGAGCAGGGCGAACATATTTTTCTTGTAAGCCTCAACGCCAGGTTGGTCGAACGGATTCACGTCGAGAATGTAGCCCGAAATGCCGCACGCCAACTCGTAGAAATAAATCAGTTGGCCAAGATTGAACTCATCAAGTTTCGGAATCGAGATGCGGATGTTTGGCACGCCGCCATCGACGTGGGCCAGAATGGTGCCCAGTTCGGCCATTTTGTTCACCTCGTCGATGTGCTTGCCCGACAAGAAGTTAAGTCCGTCAAGGTTTGCCGCGTCCGACGGAATTTGCAGGCTTGAGTTTGGCTTCTCAATCGAGATGACCGTCTCGAACAGGCAGCGCTGACCTTGCTGAATGTACTGTCCCATACTGTGCAAATCCGATGTGAAATCGACGCTTGCGGGGAAAATGCCCTTCTGTTCCTTGCCCTCGCTCTCGCCGTAGAGTTGCTTCCACCACTCGGCAAAAAAGTGCAGTTTCGGGTTGTAGTTGGCAGTCAGTTCAATGCCTTTACCCTTCTTATACAGCGCGTTACGCACAGCGGCATACACTGCCGACGGGTTTTGCTCAAAATCGATGTCGGCGCCTGTCGATTTTTCCATTTCGGCGGCACCGCCCACAAGTTGCTCAATGTCGAATCCAGCAATGGCAATCGGCAGCAGGCCCACAGGTGTGAGCACGCTGAAACGGCCGCCCACATTGTCGGGAATGACGTATGTCTTGTAGCCCTCTTGGTCGGCCAGAGTGCGCAGTGCGCCGCGTTTGGCGTCGGTGATGGCCACAATGCGGTCAACTGCTTCTTTCTTGCCGAATTGCGCCTCGCAGTCGGCTTTCAGAATGCGGAAGGCGATGGCGGGCTCGGTTGTGGTTCCCGACTTCGAGATGACCACTATGCCCCATTTGCGATTCTTCAGAACACCCTGAAGTTCAGTCAGATAATCTTCGCCGATATTTTGTCCCGCAAAAACAACCAGCGGATTGTTGTGCGGCTTGAGTTGCGCGAAACTGTCCGACAGTGCGTCGATGACGGCTTTTGCGCCCAAATACGAGCCACCAATGCCGATGACAACAACCACCTCACACAACTGTTTCATTTTCTGCGCGGTAGCCTTGATGTCGGCAATCTCGGCAGCCGAAATCGACGATGGCAGGTTAACCCAGCCTAGAAAATCGTTGCCTTTGCCAGTTTGTTTGTAAAGTGCGGTAATATTCTGTTTAACAGCATCTTTGTAGGCCAGAACGTCGGCTTTGCTGATGAAACCGAGCGTTTTTGAATAATCGACCTTTAAGTTCGACATTTTTTATGATAATTTTTCGGTTAAATTCTTGATTGTCACGCGTGGTGCGGCACCCTCGTAAAGAATCGAGTACAGGCTTTCCGAAATTGGCATATCCACGTTGTGCTTCTTGTTGATTTCGTGGATGCACTTCGATGCGTAGTAGCCCTCGGCCACCATATTCATCTCATTTTTAATGTATTCCACCGAGTAGCCTTTGCCAATCATCGTGCCAAAATAGCGGTTGCGGCTGAACTGCGAGTAAGCCGTCACCAGAAGGTCGCCAAGGTAGGCGCTGTCTTTGATGTCGCGGTTGATGGGGTACACCTTGTCGGTGAAACGCTTCATCTCGCGTATCGCATTGGAAATGAGCACGGCCAGGAAGTTGTCGCCGTAGCCTAGAGTGGTGCAGACGCCAGCCGCCAAAGCGTAAATGTTCTTCAGAACCGCGGCATATTCGGTACCCAGAATATCGTCGGAAATGACGGTGCGCACGTAGCGGTTGCGCATCATAGCGGCCACAGCCAGAGCCTTTTCCTCTTCGGTGAAGGCGATGGTGATGTACGACAGACGCTCGAGTGCAATCTCCTCGGCGTGGCACGGTCCGGTGATGATGCCGATGTTGTTGTACGGCACGTGGTGAACCTTGTGCAGATAGTCGCCAACCAGCAGATTATCTTCGGGAATGATGCCCTTGATGGCTGAAACCACCGTCTTTTCGGTGAGCGATTCGGTCAGGCCCGAAAGCGCCGATTTCAGGTAGGCCGACGGTGTAACGAACAGGATGGTGTCGCTGTTGCGGACCACTTCGTTCACGTCGGTTGTCAGGTTCAGATTTTTGGTGTCGAACTCTACCGAACTCAAATAGAGCGGGTTAGTGCCCACCTTTTTCATATGTTCCACCGCCTCGGGGTCGTGCATATACCAGTTCAGCGGCTGCGGTTTTTCCTCAATTATCTTTGCAATGGCGGTCGCCCAACTGCCACCACCAATTATTCCTACTCGTCCTAATTCAAACATTTCAAAATTGTTTATTTGGCAAATATAGATTTTAATTACGAATTATGAATTACGAATTGTGCGACTGCGCTGTCTATTGTATTGTCTATCGTAGAGACGTGGCGCGCCGCGTCTCTACTTTCGCGTGAGAATCTGTTCTGTTGTCCGTTGTCTGTAGTCTGTAGTCGGATTCATATCTAAACTCTCACCCCTTACCATTCCCATACGCATTCCAGCCTTGAGCCGATATGCGCGCGCTTCCTGCGTTGCGGCCGATGAGCGTGTAAACTTCAGGCTCGTCGGTGATTTGGCCGATTATCGATATTTCCTGCATCTTGCCCGCAATCTCAACCTGCTCGGCGGGAATGGTGAAGAGCAGTTCGTAGTCCTCGCCGCCGTTCATTGCCAGCATTGTGGCGTCCATATTCATTTCGGCGGCCACGGCTTCGGTCTGCGCGTCAACGGGCAGTTTGTTCTCGTAGATTTTCACGCCCGTGCCCGACTGTTTGCAGATGTGCAGCAGTTCCGACGACAGTCCGTCGCTCACGTCAATCATTGCCGTTGGTGTGAGTCCGTTTTTGCGAATGGCGGCAATCACGTCGCGGCGCGCTTCGGGTTTCAACTGACGCTCAATCACATAGTCGTATTTCGACAAGTCGGGTTGTGTGTTGGGGTCAATCATATACACGTCCTTCTCGCGGCGCAGAATCTGCAATCCGGCATAAGCCGCGCCCAAATCGCCCGACACGCAGACCAGATTGCCCGGTTTGGCGCCGTTGCGGCAGAAAGCCTTGCCCGGCTCAACCTGCCCGATTGCCGTAATGCTGATGACCATTCCCGTCATTGAGCTTGTGGTGTCGCCGCCTACAAGGTCGACATCGTAACGCTCACACGCGCGGCGGATGCCATCGTAGAGCTGCTCGAGCGCCTCAACCGAGAATTTCGATGACACGGCCAGCGACACAGTTATCTGCTTTGGTGTTGCGCCCATAGCGTAAACGTCTGACAAATTGACCATTACAGCCTTGTAACCCAAATGGGTGAGCGGTGTGTAAACAAGGTCGAAGTGGATGCCTTCGGTCAGAAGGTCGGATGTTACAACAAGGTCGTTGCCTTCCGATTTTATGATTGCGGCATCGTCGCCAATGCCTTTCACAGTTGCGCTGTTTTTAATGCCGAACGGCTTTGTGAGCCGCTCAATCAGCCCGAACTCGCCCAAATCGGACAGCGGGGTGGCTGTTTTCTTGTCTGTCATTTTTCGTACGATTTTAGCGCAAAGGTAAAAGAATTTTGGTGTGTGCGGAGTTCTTCGGTGTCAACCATCGCGTGCAAAGCGAGTTGCAACTACAGTTTTGGCAAACCACCTAAATCCTATCACTCAATCTTGATTCCAACCAGCACAACATCGTCGGTCTGTTCGGCAGGTGTTTCACGCGGACCATCCATACGCCAACTCTCAAATGCATTCTTGTAGATGTCAAATTGCTCAGTGAATGGTTTTTGATAGTTGTCGAGCAGCAACCCGTATAGTTTTTTGCGTCCGAACTTCTGTTCGTTAGAGTTGTTGAACTGGTCGGTGATGCCATCACTGTAAGCGAAGAAGCAGTCGCCTTTCTCAAGTTCGATAACGTGATTTGTGAAAGGTGTGTTCTTGTTGTACTTGCCAATAGGCATGTGGTCACACTCTATTTTGGTCAGACTATTGTTGCGAATCATGACGAGTGGCCGGTAGGCGCCAGAATATTGTAATAGGCGCCGTTCGGAATCGATGAGTATCAATGCCATGTCAATGCCGTCAAGCCCCCCCATTGCATCAATGTCCTGCCGCAAGGCGCTAATCACATTGGAGCGCAGTTGGTTGAGAATATCGCTTGCCTGCAGTTGCTCAGAATTCATGTCGATGTTGGCAACAATGTCGTTCAGCATCGATATGCCAAGCATGCTCATGAATGCGCCTGGGACGCCGTGCCCTGTGCAGTCAGCCACAACAAGAGCCTTATAGCGCCCGATTTTGACGGCCCAATAGAAATCGCCGCTCACAATGTTGCATGGGCGGAACATTACCAGGCAGTTGCCAAAAATCTGCTGCATCATGCTGCGCGTCGGAATCACAGCTTCCTGAATGTGTTTTGCATAAATGATACTGTCGGTGATGCTCTTGTTGGCTGTGTTCAGCATTTCATTCTGCGATTGCAACTCTTCTTTGGCCGCCACAAGTTGGTAGTTTTTCTCGTCAAGCATCTCGTTTTTCTTGTTCAGCATAAGGATGAGTTTTTTTCGTCTTATGCTCGATACTAGTATAATTATCGAGATGACCAGCAAACTTGATATTATTACAATCATCAGCAGTCTCTGCCTTTCGGCTTTTGCCTTATATTGTTGTTCGTGTTCATATTCTTCAAGAACACGCTGGCGCATTTTCTGCTCAAAATCTATCCTGGTTTTCGATGTGGCCACACGGGCAGCCACTTCGTCGTTGCTGTTTTCCATCAGCAGGTAGACCAGTTCTTTCAAGTATTCGTTGGCTTTGCGGTAGTCTCCTTTTGCCTCGTAATATTGCCGGTACGACAAGAGCAGTTCTTTTTTGATTTCGCGGCGTGGATTTTCGATGGCTATAAGTTCTTCTGCTCTTTTAAAATAGACTAGTGCCGAATCGAGATTACCCTTGCGCAGTTGGACACGTCCTTGTATTGTCACGGGGCCAGACATGTTTGCTCTTAGATTGTAGTCATGTATCAATTTGATAAGCAGGTTGCAGTGCAAATCGCAAGAGTCGAGTGCGGCTTCCAGTTCTTTGCCTTTTGCTTTCTCAGCCAATTCCATGTAAACCATTGCCTTGTAAACATGAAGTTGCTGCATTTCAATAATGTTGGGCAGCGGCAACGCCAAAACATAGGCTGTATCCAGATGGTATTTTGACAATTGCAGCCATTCTTCGGCAAGTGAGTCGCGACGGTGGCGTTTGTATTTGTTTACATATACCCTGGCGAGTCCGGTGTGGTCGGCTATCAAGCCGTAGATATTGTTAATCGATGAATCGATGGCCAGTGCCTGCGTAAAATAATTGGTGGCATTCTGATAGAATCGCACAAATATGTTCACATTTCCAAGATTTTGAAGCACTTGTGTGATATGAGAAGAATCGCCGATCTCTCTAAAAACGTCAAGACTTGTGTGGTAGTATTTCGATGCCTGATCGTACAATCCTTGTGCAGTTAGGATTGATGCCAGTTGCGTATTAAGTCTGGCTAAGTGGTATTTGTTTTCAAGTTTTTCCCACAGATAGATGGCTTCCATGTTATAGTCGCGCGCTTTATCGTAATCGCCTGCCCAATAGTAATAACGTGCCAAATAACTGTAACCTTGTGCAATATAATACTGATTATCAAGTTTAAGTGCCAAATCGAGTAGCAACTGGCAGTATTTGCCAGCCGAATCAACATCATAGTAATATCTGCTTATGAAATAGTATCTCGACAGTTTCGCGGTATCGTCAGGCATCGATTGAACGGCTATGCGGGTGCTGTCGAGTTGGCGTAACAGAACCCAATCAACTTCGTTTCCATTTTGTGCGCTAATTGTTCCTGTTCCCGTAACCAAACTGACAATCAGTACCAGTACCTTGAAAATGTTTCTTATTGATTTCATCCCGTTTCGTATTTACAATAATCGATACTATACGAATATTTGTGGATTTTGTTTGTTGTTGCAGATTAAATTTTTTGCTGTGGATGCAAAATATCGAATAACAGTTTTGCTTTGTGAACAGATTGTTCAATCTTTATTTCAGTTTAATAGGCGAGTTGTCTGTTTGGAACATACGGGGCCGTGCTGTAGACTTGCCGAAGTTCTTGTAAACACCGCGACCTTTACCTTGTAAAGGTTGTCAATGTGGTTAAACAGGTGGTTGAATTAAAAAAATGATATAAATTTGGCAGACAAAAATAAATTTGTGCAATAGAAACATCAGTTCCGAATGATTGCAGAAAGAGAGTTCGAAAATTTGTTCCGCGCCAACTTTGCCAATATGTGCAATTTTGCTTACACCATTGTCAAAGATCAGGATGCGGCGCGCGACATCACGCAGCAGGCGTTCGTGAACCTGTGGAACCGTAGGGAAGATATCGACTTGCAGACAAATATCCGCTCATATCTGAACCGTGCGATTGTTAATCTGGGACTGAATTACATCGACCGACATAAGCGAATCCAACTTGAAGAGGAGTACACGCAAAGTCAACTTGGCAGCATGGTGACGCCCGAAGGTTCCGATTTCTTCAGCGGCGAGGTTGAGACCGCTGTCCGCAGCGCAATCGAAAAATTGCAGGGAAAATGCCAGACGGTGTTTTCGTTGAGTCGGTTCGAGGGGTTGAGCAACAAGGAAATTGCCGAAACTTTAGACATTTCGATAAAAACTGTTGAGAAGTATATCACAAAGGCACTCAAGGAGTTACGTGATAGCCTAAAGCCTTATATGGAAATAATTGGAAATTTTTTGATTTTTGGGGTAGGGTTAAACCTTGTTTGTTTGTTCTTATAGCGAAAGGTAAGAATCATTATGGACGCGATTCAAGAAATATTGGCAAAAAAACTGACGGGCAGCCTGCTCACTGAAAGCGAGGAGCAGATGTTGACTGATTGGCTGCGCGAGCCTGCGAATGCCGACGAGTTCGCCGAGATGAGCCGCGTCTGGAATGCTGCTGGAAAAATCAGTTACAAGATGGATGTTGACATTGACGAGGAGTGGGACCAGTTCCGCAGCCGCGTCAGCCATCGCGTCATCCGTCACAATTTTGTTTGGGCGGTTTCTATAGCCGCTTCGATTGCCCTTTTGGTCGGTCTATTCATGCTCGCACCCGCAAAAAGCGACAACATCTTCAAATACGAATCGGCTGGCGTGGCCGAGATGGTTGTCCTGCCCGACAGTTCAACCGTATGGCTTAATAAGAACAGCAAGATAGCATACAAATACAACAGCCAGAAACACTCTCGTACCGTTGCGTTGAGCGGTGAGGCCATGTTTAATGTGCGCCACACTGGCGATGAGTTTGTGGTGAAAACACCGCAGAAGGTGTTTACAAAAGTGCTCGGCACATCGTTCAACCTTTCGGCCTATGCCGATGCAAAAACGGTTGAACTTGCTGTGGTTGAGGGTAAAGTGGCATTCGGCAGCCGCAAGAACAACACAATTGTTGTCAAAGGGCAGCAGGCTTCGTTCGACTGCAAAGAGAAAACACTTGCACAGCCCGACAGTCTTGATAACAATGCAATCGCTTGGCATACAGGTACATTCGATTACGACAACAAGCCGTTGGAACTGATTGCCAAGCAACTTGGTAGTTATCTCAACCGCAAGATTGTCTTGCCTAAAGATGCCCGCAACGTGCAGTATAGCGGCAAGTTCGACCATCCGACGGCCGAATCGGTTGCCGAAATCATCTCGACAGCCATGAACTGGAACTTCAAAATCACTGACACTGAAATCATTTTCAGCCAGAAGTGATTTGGCGCAGCGGGCAATCATCTTTTTTCCGACACAGTTTCCAAATTAAAATTGATTGGCTACTTTTGTGGCCGTTCTGCCCCTGTAGTTCAATGGATAGAACGGAAGTTTCCTAAACTTTAAATTTGGGTTCGATTCCCAGCGGGGGTACTGGTAAGCCAATCATTGTCAGGTGGTTGGCTTTTATTTTCTATTGGCAATGAGAATGAACGACAAACCACGGAAGCAGGAACCAAAGGGCTGCTCTTATCCCGTCAAGGCGGACCAGACGGTTGAAGAGTTCCTTGGGCGCATTATGCAGGGTAAGAGCCGAACCTCAATCCGACAACTGCTTCAGAAAGGCGCCATCACGGTTGACGGAGTCGTTCTGCGCCAACTCACCGACAAACTCAAGGCGGGTCAAACTCTTTTCATCGGCAAAAAGCCCGACCCAGTGTTTCCGATGCCTAAAGGTTTGAGAATCATTTGGGAAGATAAATGGCTGATTGTGGTGAAGAAGGAGACTGGGTTGCTCACCGTGGGCAACGAGAGCGAGCGCTACCAGACGGCGCAGAACTATCTCGACGCTTACATGCGATTCAAGGGCGAAGGCGAGTGCATCTTCATTGTCCACCGCATCGACCGCGACACATCGGGAATTCTGATTTTCGCGAAAAGCGAGGAAGTGCAGTTCCGTCTGCGCACAACGTGGAACGAGAGCGTGCAGAGCCGCCGCTACATTGCCATTGTTGAGGGGTGTCCCGATGAACCAGAAGGCACCATCGACACCTGGATTGACGAGAATAAATACACAATGGTGATGCACGTGACCAAGGAAGGTAAGGGCAAACGCGCCATCACTCACTATAAGGTACTGAAAACCAACGGACAATTCTCAATGCTTGCGCTCGAACTTGAGACTGGGCGCAAGAACCAAATCCGCATTCACATGAGCCACATCGGGCATCCCGTGGCTGGCGACGGCAAGTATGGCGCCGTCACCGACCCCTGCGGACGGCTCTGCCTGCATGCGCAGCAGATTGAGTTTACCCACCCGATGACCAAAGAGGTGATGGAATTCACATCGGAGATTCCGCACGAGTTCAAGGCTGTGTTTAAAAAATGAGAAATCTTGTGGTGTTTGCAGAGCGATTTCTTTATCTTTGTAAATATCAAACTAAAGCAGACATGAAACAGTTGATTTTTATTTGTCTTTTAGCCGTTTGCGGCTGTACGTCGGTGGCCCAGAATCACCAGACTTTTAAAGGCGTTCCCATCAATGGCACAATTGCCGATTTTGCTCAAAAACTTGAAACCAAGGGATTTACTTCTGCTGGGAACGATGACGATGGCAGCGTCGCGATGCAAGGCACCTTTGCAGGTTACAACAACTGCAATGTCTCGCTGCTTCAGATTCCTGGCACCGACCGTATCTATGGAGTGAAAGTCGTTATCACCATTGAAATGCCGCTGTCTTTCACCGATGAATATCAGAAGATGAAATCGATGCTTGAGGAGAAATACGGTGAACCGACAAGCATGACAAACACGTCTGCAATTGATGAGCCAGCGGCTCAAACCGATGCACAGATAACTGACAAAGACGCCACAGTATGGGCAGAGATATTCGAGGGCTTGATGCAATCGTTGAAAATCAAGACGGACGAAATTCTGAAGTACGAAGCGCCGAGTGGTAATATCGATTTGGTTGGCTACAATATTGCAGTGAGTGGCGTTATGGTGCTGACTTACACCGATAAAGAAAACCTTAAAAGTTATCGTAAAAGCATTATCGACGACCTTTAAGGTTTCCCAACAAGTTGTTTTTGCTGATGTTTATCCGAAGGCTCCGTAAAGAGTAAGCGTCTCGACAGAATTGACGTACTCAACGCTCATGCTTAACTCTGTTGTGTATTTAATGCCGTTGTCGAGTTTGATTTCAACGATGGCGGTGTAATTGTCCGTCTCTGCTGAAACGCTCAACAGTTTAATCTCCACAATGCTATCCAGGTCTGGCGAAATGGGGTGAGTATTACCTCGTGCGTCAGTGTACTGTCCCCACAGATATTCGCTGATAAACTGGTTGGTACGGTCTTCAAGGAAGTCGCCGAGTTGAAGCGATACGTATTCGGGAGCGAAGTAGGTGACGGCTTTCTGATAATCTTTGGCGAGAATTGCATCAATGAAATTCGTAACCAAAGTCTCGACATCCTTATCGCTGAATTGTCGTTTGCCGTTGATTGTCACAATTTTTTCTTGGCTTTGTTTTTTGTTGGTAGTGCTCTGTCCGTTACAACCCACAAGAGCGAGTGCCAATATTAGAATCCAACTATTTTTCATCGTATTAACCGTTGATTATTAATTGATTGTGATATTTGAAAAAAGACTGTCCAAAAAGACGATAATTGAACTTTTTGGACAGCCTCATTAAATGTATGTTGCTGATTATTATCTTACAACCTGTGTGAATTCAGGTTTCTCGCCAACTTTTGCCAAAACGTAAATCTGCGATTTGGCACCGCCTTGACCTTCAACGGTGAACAGATATTCGGTGCCGCCTTTTATCGGACGCGAACCAACTGTTACAGGGTTGCCAAGCGGCATCTGGTAACTGCTGCAAGCCTTTTGGAAAATCTCTTTCTCGTTGTCGGTAACAGCCTTCTGTTCAGAGAAATCGGGCAATTTTACAAGTTCTCCCTCTTTCAGACCAAGTTGAATCAGAAATTGCTCAACTTCGGCAGGAGCGTTGGCAACGCGTGCCTGACGGATGCCGTAACCATCCTGAATTTTTGCATTTTTAGCGTTTTTCTGCAGTTCGGCTACGCTGGTGTTAAGACCGCCGCTGCCGAATGTGCAGAACGGAACAAGTTTTTTGCCGCCGAAGTCAGTGTTTTTTAGGAATGTAGCCACAGGAATGGCGTAAGTGCCGCCCCAAATTGGGTAGCCAAGGAAGATTACGTCGTAGTCGCTGATATTTTTTGCGAGCGGCTTAATTTCAGGCAGAGTGCCTTCCTTCTGCTCTTTTTGCCAACGTTGAATGGTCTGGCCGAAGTCGCCAGAGTATGGTTCAACGCACTCAATTTCAGCGATATCGCAGTTGAGTTGCTTCTGAATTTCTTGTGCCACGGTGCGTGTGGTGTTGCTCTGCGAATAGAAGATTACCAGCGCTTTAGTTTGTTTTGCTGGTTCAGCCGTTTTGGGGGCCGATGAGTAGGCAACAGTTGCTCCCAGCAACGCTGCGATTAGAGTCATAAGTTTGATTTTCATCTTTTTAAAGTATTAAGTTAAAGGTTTATATTATAAGTTATTAGTTACAAGAATATCCGTTGATATTTTCGCAAATATAAAACAGAATTAAGAAAGTGATTTACAAATGAGTATTTAATCGCGAAAAAGCAAGTATTACTTAACCAGAAATAAATAAAGAGCACGAGAGATGCGCTCGCGTGCTCTTTATAAAGTACCTGTCTTTCAAATGCACAAGGCAACTTCTAGATTGTCGGGATATCCATCAATCCTCCAACCACCCAAATACCTTCACCTCGTTGATTTTTGCGCCTTTCGGCGAGCCGAAATTCACTTTTACAAATCTCATTGTTAGGTCGTTGTGCTCGATAATGATTTTTTGCGGCGCGCGGCCGTAGTGCGCAAGTTGAATGTAATAGCCGCCATCGTTCGAAATCAAGACCGTAACATCTTTTATATCAGCACCTAGCGCGGCTTCAAATTTCTTGAGAGTGATTCCGCGTTCGGTGTCGAGAACAAGACGCGGGGCTTTGTCGGTGGCAAGCGGCGACCAATATGTCGATTCGTCGCCATCGGCGGCAAGAGCCGATGCGTGTTTCGCGTCATTGGTGCTTGCAAATGTCGGATTGTTGGTGCCGAGAATCTGCAAGTCGCTGTCACTCTTTGCTTTCTGTGTCGAAATGTAAGGGCGGTCGGCCGTTTCGGGCGTCACGCCTTCAACATACGGCTCACCACCGACAAAATTCAGTTCGATAGCGGCCGTCGTAAGTCCTTCAGAAACAGCCTCTACAACGGTTTTGCCAGCATAATACGAGCGCATTTCAATCGCACATTCGCCATCGATAATGGCAATCTCGCTGTTGCGGCTGAACTTAATCGATTTGCCAGTCGGGAACTCGCCAGGTCCCGAAACAATCCGCAATTCCACATCGGGCGCGTTCGAAATTTGGCAGCCATCGGCATTCAAAACCTTGACATTAAGTCTGATATCATCAGTTCCGTCGGTTTTGATTCCGTCAGTTTTTGTCGATTCGATTTTCAGTGCAGCGGCAATGCCTTCTTCGGGCCACTGCGGCGGCTCAATGCCGCGGAAATAGTTGCGGTACCAGTACCACGAGCGTTTCGGAATGCGGAAATAGTCGATGCAGCCCATTTTGCCCATCGTCTTGCCGAAAATACTGCCGTGGTCGAAGCCGCACCACAGGCAGTGCCCACCTCGCCACTCAAGGCCTTTGTAGCCGTCGTTCACAAGCAAATCGGCCCAGCCAGCGTCGTAAACGCCAGGGCGAGTGGAAGTTGTGCTACTGTATTCCGAAACCAGCGACGGCACGCCAGGGCGGATAAACGCAGGAATTGTTGCGCCATCGCCGTTGTAGCCCACAGCGTCGCCAATCAGGTCGAAGCGGTCGTTGCCCAGCGGACGTTGCGCACCGCCAATGGCCGCATAGCGCGTCGGGTCGAGTTCGTGGCTGCGGTCAACCATCTTTTTCAGAAGTTTCTTGGTGCTTTCAATTGTCTGTCGTTGAGTGAAAAACACCTCGTTGCACATCGACCACGCAAACACCGACGGTTGGTTGCGGTTAATGATAATCATCTCTGAAAGTTGCTGCAGAACGCTGCGCTCAAAGGCCGCCGTGTCGGCATCGTTCACAGGATAGGCACTTGAGTACCAGTAGCCATCTTGCTGATTTCCACCAGTTCCCCAGAACGGCGCTTCCGACCAGAACAGAATTCCCTGCCGAGAGCATTCGTCGGCAAAAGCGGGCGAGTGCGGATAGTGCGACCCGCGAATCATATTGAAACCAGCCTCTTTAATCATTCGCACATCGCGACGAACGGCCTCTTCGGTAATGGCGTCGCCCCAGCCAGCGTGGTCTTGGTGCACGTTAGCACCCTGTAAATAAAGGTGTTGGCCGTTCAGGAAAAAGCCCTTGTCGGCGGTCCACTCAATCCAGCGGAATCCCAAAACCGACGATTGCGAGTCAATCACCTCGCCGTCATCAACAATCTGACATTCAGCCGTATAAAGCGTTGGTGTGTCAACCGACCAAAGCATTGGGTTGACAATTTCCGCTGTCGCAATATTGGCGGTTAAGCGCTCGCCAGCCTTCATTTTCAGTTCTTTATCGCTTTGCGCGACGATTGCGCCCTTGCTGTCCTTGACAATCAGTTTCAAAGTGGCCGTTTTATCGGCATTTGCCTGATTTTCAATGGTTACATCAGCATTGAACGCAGCCTGTTTGCCATCCGATTCCTTCAGACCAGGCGTTGTCAGTTGCAGACCGCACCACGCAATGTGCGTAGGTTTTTTCTTCATCAGCCTGACGGTGCGGTAAATGCCACCGTTGAATTGGTGCTCGCCAGCACGCGGTGCCACATCGGCCTTCCATAAGTTGTTGACTCTTATCGCAATAACATTGTCGCCACGTTTCGCATTTTTGCTGATATCAACTGAAAAACCAGTGTAACCGCCTACGTGCGAGCCTGTTAACTTGCCATTGACATACACTTCGGCATCTTGAAAAACACCGTCGAACTCAAGAAAAATGTTGTTTTTCAAGTCGTTGGCATCAAGATTGATATGCTTGCGATACCAGCCGTAGCCCACATAAAAATCGCGTGCCATAAAATATGGCATTCCGAACGAGTGCGGCAGCCCGATTTTCTGCCAGTCGGAATCGTTAAAGTTCGGTTTTTCAGCACCTTGAATATCGCCGAACGTAAAAGTCCAGCCGTTGTTCAGTGTCCCTACAGGTGTGGTAGGTTTGTCTGTACACGACACAAACATCAGTGCCACAAACAGTTGTAGTAGAATTGCCCGTTTCATTGTTTAGAGTTGTTTAGTAGTTATTTAAGTATTTCCCAATTTTCTTTCCGCAGAATTGCATCGCAATGCGGCATAAAGGTATAAAAGTATTTTATACTTTTAAAAATATTGGGGAAATTTTGGTGGGGTGTTTTTGGCAAAAACAATGTATTCGACAAATGTTTGCCGCGAAAACTGCTGAAACGAGAAATTATTTTCGCGTTTGAGCACTTTATAAGTACGAAAACTGCTGAAACGAGATTTTTAAATGGCGTTTCAGCAGATTATAGGGTGGCGGGTTGTGATTATGAATTGATTAGAAACACGTAAGGCTGTCATTGCTGACAGCCTTGCGTTCTATTCAAAAATCCGTGTGGTCAACAAAATCACCATTTTCAAAAGCATATTCATAGCAAAAATTCCGATGATTCTTTGGAACTCGAATTATGTTGTTGATTACGGTTGCACGTATGTCCCCATAAACATAGGGACACTCAAAACGCCACATTTTCCTGTCATACACCCTATATACAATTATACCAAAACCATAAACAATATTTTGGTCAGGACAACGCATCGCAATTACAAGTTCGTCTATACCATCGCTGTCAAAATCGTGTTGACCAATGACATACTCATTTTTCCCTGACTCAAAAGATATATGTTCATCTTCATATTCCGAGTCCATAGGTTCCCATCCTACTTCATTAAACAAAACACCTGTAAACTCACGATGTCCGCTTTCGTCAATTATTACACAATCCAGATACGACTGATTATAAAATAGAGAAACTTCCAACCTGCGGCCATCCTCGTATATATAATCACCGCCATTAAGATTGTAAAGTTTCCATCTGTTCAACCCTGAGACAAAACACGTTTTGTTGCTTTTTACTGTTTGTCCTTTTGTGTCCTTGCTACTATTTACTTTCTTTTTCGCCAAGTTCGCATCTGTAACATCATCGCTCTCCTCAACAATCAGCCAATTCCCTTTTATCTTTTTGACAACCAAATATGAAGGGTATGTTTTCCTTGCCTCCTTTGCCGATGTTTGCACTAATTTGTCAAAATGCACTTTTACACTGCCATCAGTATTATTTGTCACTTCGAATTTTGAAATCATTTGCAAGAAATTAGGCGTTTTTGCGAACAAGTCACGCTTGGACTTGACAATCATTTCAGGTGTGTATGTCTGCTGATAATATTTTACTTGCGAAGCGTATATGCTGGCGAAATCCTCGGCTTTCTTTGAATTATGAATCTCATCCCACTTCTTTGCCAAATCAATGGCTATCTCTGTGGTTGTTTTTGTTTTGCCATTTGATGTTTTCGTGGTTTGTGTCTGACTAACAGCACTATTACGTTCACTCGTCCGCGTAACCATTAAAACGACAAATACGATAAGCATTACTGCGGCTATAGAGCACATCACAATAGCCAATACGCTTATTCCGCTTTTTCGTTCGGTACTGCTATTGCTCTCCGACTTACAATCTTGAATTGAAGCATCTTCTGATGCGAATTTTTCACTCCAAACAGATTGTTCATCGTGTATGGGGACTGATTCTAACGGTGGCTCCGCTTCTTTGTCAGTTTCTATTTTTTGCGACGTATTTACAGGATGCCCAAATATAGGTTTTCCGCATTGTGGACAAAATTTGTCATTGGCACTTATTTTTGTGCCACAGTATATACAGAAATTCATTTAAAATGCCGTTTTATATATTTAACCAACTAATTATAAGAACAATGCAGCAATACCGCCAATGATAAACAAAAGGATTATTATATCAATAAAGGAAATAATCAGTCCCGCAAAAGCCATTCCCCGTGGTGCCTTGAACAAACCTAAAAACGATAATACAGTTCCTAAAATCCATAAAATCCATCCTATGCCTGGCACCCAACCAAAAAACAAACCAAGCAACGCACAAATAAAACCTGACTTACCTAATCCATTTGATTGCTGCTGAACTATGACTGTTGTGGGTTGTTGCTGAAAAACAGGTTGCTGTGCAACAACTTGTGGTCGCTTATCTTGCGGTTCTGTCCGTACCTTATTAAGGGAAATACCACAATTGCCGCAAAAGTTCGCTTCATCTGGCATTTGTGCCCCACAATTATCACATTGTTTCATACTGCTTTAATTCGTATTTAATTGTTTCTTATACCCAAAAATAATAAACAGCATTAAAAATCCCACATTAAACTATTCATAATATCATTATATGAATCATCAATATCTTCATAATCGCTATGGTCACGAATTTCAACAACAGTGTTGTTTTTGAATTTAATGTATTTGTACTTCACTTTATTTCGCATATGTCGTTTAATGTCTCCCTCAAAAGCGCCTCCAAATGCCTGCAATAGAGCAATGGCAAGGACTTCTTCACCACTACTTGAATTGCTAATCATACCATTAGTTGCATCATTAAATGCTGGCAATAATTTGTTCGGGTCATACTCCCAAACCTCAATGGTGTTGCCTTTATAGTCGTGACTTACCGAAGTTCTATAAACCGATTGGTCTGCAATCTCCTTCACCATCTGTTTTGTCATTCCTATTTCCAAAATGCCGTTAGCGAGTTTTGTCCCTTTGGCTTGCCCATATTTTGCTATCAGCCGTTTCCTTTTTTGCTCTTTTTCAAAAGTTTCCCTTATGTAATTCAGTCTTTCATTCAGTTTCTTATCTTCATCAATATAATCAGGTCTCGCATTTTGGGCGTATTCATACCACCGTTTGGCATCTTCGTATTTCTGTGATTGAAATGCGTTATCTCCGTTTTTTACATACGAATAATATACGTTCTCCTTTTGTTTTTCTTCGGCAAGTTTTCTCTTTGCCGTAGGGGTGTTTTCTTTTTCAATTATCCATAATTGCGTAAGTGTCAATTGGTATTTGTCCAACCAGTTGCCATTTGCTGTGCTTCTGTCGGCAAACGTGGTTGTTCCTTCAATGAAAGCACCTCCTGTAGTCTTTCCTGACACATCGCCCTTAAACACATCACCATTTACATATCGGTACACACCTATTTGCGGCTTCACCTTTCCATTGCTTACTTCAAAAGTTCCATTGAAACTATTTCCGTTTGTATATTGAATTTCAATATTTTGGGATTTTTTTAGATATTCATCGATATTCCACCACTCAATTTTTGAAAAATCGTCCGAACTCAAAGACAGCGTTTCGTCCTTTACACCCGAATCACTGCAAATCAGTTTGATATTATAATTGGCACCTGCCTTTTCTATGGTTACTTCTTTGTAGGGGCCTGTTTTGTATGTCCGTTTACCAACTTTCTGAATATAATCCACATATATTCCATTCTTCTCTGGCTCCACTTGTCCCACAAACGAATATTCCGTAGTCGTTATTTTTGCCCTTGCGGCGCTTAACAGCAATTTGTCAATATCGCTGTACGACTTCATAACAAGGTCTTTGTTCAATGGAATTTCGATTTTTGATTTGCTATGATTGGCATCATCTAAAGTGAGCAAATACGTCATTCCTGATTGGATTGTTGGTGCTATTGATTCACTTTTGGCAATAGTGACAGGCGTTTTGTAGTAATGCGGGACATAGTAATTTATATCAAGCACATTTACAGACAAATCTGTGGCTTTTTTGGGTATCAGTGTAAAAGTATAACTTTTTTCTTCATTTGCAACTCTAAACGTACCCTTTATTCTACCATATTTGTTAGTCCAAACGCCATAAACTTCCAACGATTGATTAGTTGCTTCCGTTACTGTTCCATCTAAAATTATTTCTTTATTTGAAATGCAGGATATTGTAATTGGCTGATTGGTAGCAACCATCTTTTTGCGGGTATAACAATTCACGATATAATCATTTTTCGGATACTCAATATATTTTTCTCTGCTTCCCCGCTCTCTTTGTGGCTTGTTCACATTAAAATTGTTGTCTCCTTCATTCAAGTTCTTCACGTATATTTGACCACTTGTAAGTTCCTGGTCGGGTACAATATATTCCTTACCTTTCATTGAAGCCTTTATGCGCCCGACAAGTTCATAATTCCGCATTGCGTATTCGAATGGGATTTTGGATTTGGTTTTGAATGTGCCGCCATTGGCAAACGAACATATTTCGTAATTGCCTTGCACTGCCTCACCTTGCACGGTCTTGCTTGCAAATGCAGTTTCGCCATCCTTGTATTTTAAAACTGGCGTCAACTCAATCTGTGCAAATTTGTAGAAATATTTTGGTGGAAATGTTACTGTTATCTCCACTTCCAAACTGTCATTACGCAATTCAAGTTTTTCGGGATTTACACTCCATTGAACATTTTTGGCTTTATCCGCCATTTTGCTCAAACCTCCGCAACTTGTCACAATCGCAAAACAAACGATTCCTGTAAATATGACTGTGCTGTCTTTTAAACGCCTCATAACTTATTAAATTTTAATTTGTTAAAAAATAAATGAAACTCACAAGTATGCGTTTTGGTTGGATTGGGTTTGCGCTATATAAAATGTGAGCGCGAACTTTCATCGTTCTATCTGGTCACTAAAGGATAAAACTGGACTACCTCATACTTCCAAATATACCGAAAAAGCCCGCGCTTAACGCGAGCATTTTGGCTTTTTCTTTGGAAGTATTTTTCGCCTCTAAAAAAGTGTCCAGTTTTTTTAGTGACCAAATAATAAAGCAAAACGCTATAAATCAATATGTCTTTAAAATGCGCATCACAATATGCGCTTGTTCATCATAAGCAAATCGTTTTTAACATTAAACATTTGTTCAAAGATAAATATGTTCTGTGTGAAATAAAAATGTTTTTTGAATATGCCGCGCAAAAGCCCCGCTTTCCGCTATCTTACAGCATTAAGCACCGTTTCGGGCAGCGTCCCCAAAAGGGTTATGGCAGAGAGTTTGCGGCCAATGTCTTTGAGCGAGTGGCCGCAGTGGTAAAGGTTGTTATCGACAATGAGCCAGCGGTCGTGCGACGGGGTGCTCCAAATGTGAGTGTTAATCGGCTCTACGCCTGTTGTACTATTGTGGATATTGCGCAGTGCGGCAAGGTCTTTGCCAGAATAAATGTCGGCGGTAACGCCTGCGCTGCGTACATCAAGCATTTCAAACGTAGCGGCATCAACGTATGCGTCAATGATAATAACCCGCTGCGTGGCGGTTTTTATGAGTTTTTCAAGCAACACCCGCGCCTCAAAAAACTGTCCGTCGAAAAACACTTGTTCAACGGGCAAGGCGTTGGTGCGCACAAAGAAGTCGATTTTTTGTTGGTGGTCGGCAAGTATTTTCCGCTGTGTTTCGATTTGGTTTTCAATGTTGGCAAGTCGGCTATTCAAAGCGTATCCTCTTAAAAGATAGTCTTTTAAAATGCTTGTTGCCCATATTCTGAATTGTGTGCCTCTTTGGCTTTTGACACGATAACCTACAGAAATAATAACATCGAGATTGTAATATTGGGTTCGGTATTTTTTCCCGTCTGCGGCAGTTGTCAAGTAATCCTTGACAACTGAATTTTTATCTAATTCCCTCTCTTTAAATATGTTATTAATATGAAGGCTGACATTTTGTTTGGTAGTCTCAAAAAGTACGGTCATTTGCTGTTGCGTGAGCCACACAGTTTCCTCGCTTAACCGCACTTCTAGTTTTACGGCTTCGTCAGGTTGGTAAAGTATGATTTCGTTTCTATCGGTCATAAAATCTTGTCCGTCAATGATATTTTGCGCAAAGCAACACAAATGTATAAAAGTCAATTTGAAAAAAGAAAATGTTTTTGAATATGCGTTAGAAAGCGCCGTATTGCCGCTATCTTACAGCATTGAGCACCGTTTCGGGCTGTGTTCCCATAAGTGTGATTGCAGAGAGTTTACGGCCAATGTCTTTGAGCGAGTGCCCGCAGTGGTAAAGGTTGTTATCGACAATGAGCCAGCGGTCGTGCGACGGGGTGCTCCAAATGTGAGTGTTAATCGGCTTAACGCCTGCTGTACTATTGTGGATATTGCGCAGTGCGGCAAGGTCTTTGCCTGAATAAATATCCGCGGTAACGCCTGCGCTGCGCACATCGAGCATTTCAAACGTGGCGGCATCAACGTATGCGTCAATGATAATAACCCGCTGCGTGGCGGTTTTTATGAGTTTTTCGAGCAACACCCGCGCTTCAAAAAACTGTCCGTCGAAAAACACTTGTTCAATGGGCAGGGCGTTGGTGCGCACAAAGAAGTCGATTTTGTTTTCGGCATCAGTCATTCGCTGTTCAAGCCTTTCAAAACGCTGATTAACAGCATATCCTTTAAGCAAATAATCTTTCAGAACACGGTTTGCCCATTGGCGAAACAAAATTCCTTTTTGCGACTTTACTCTGTATCCGACAGACAAAATCATATCGAGATTATAATACTCAACTTTGTATGTTTTGCCATCGTTGGCAGTTGTCGCAAATTTTGCGACAACTTGAAAAGTCGACAATTCTTCTGCAAGAGCATTGGCAATGTGCTTTCCTATGGTTTTTACATCACGTCCAAATAATGTGGCCATTTGATTTCTATTAAGCCACACAGTTTCCTCGCTTAACCGCACTTCGAGTTTTACGGCTTCGTCAGGTTGGTAAAGTATGATTTCGTTTCTATCGGTCATAAAATCTTGCCCGTCAATGATATTTAGCGCAGAGCAACACAAATGTATAAAAAAAACGAACCCGTGAGAGCCACTCACGAGTTCGTTTCAATCAATTACGGTTTCAATTTACTTCGTAATCACCACACCGCCGTTGCACGGAATGGTGATTGCCATTTGCTGTTTCTTGTTTATTTTCAAATCTTTAACACTGCCGTTTAAATTGGCGTCGTCGCTGTAGAGTTTGACTGTCTGATTGGCATCAAACATCGGCAGGTTCAAGTTGAGTTTCAGCGGCTCTTTCTGTGCGTTGATACCCACCACGAACCATTTGTCAGCGTGGCGGCGCGCCAGAACAGCGTACTTGCCAGGATATCCGTCAATAAACTTCACCTCGTCCCAAGTTGTCGGCACTTGTTTCATAAAATCGATAGCCCACGCAGGCGCGTCAGTAAGGTTGTTCGGTGCCATAGCAAAGTGGTTTACAGCCGTTTGGAACATAACCGAAATGGCCAGAGCAAACACGTCGGAAGTGCGGCGGGTGTTGCCGTGGGTGTTGTCGTAGGCGTAGTGCTTGTTGAGCGTGCTGCCGCCCCAGTCCATACTGCCAACGGTATTGCGAATGAACGGGTGCAGAGTGGCGCAGAAGGCCTCGTTGTCGCACTCGTTTTGGCCAAAGGCAAGATTCTCGCTTGCGCGGACGGCCTCACAAGCCGCAAAGTTCGGGTACATCCGTTCCCAACCGCGCGGAAGCGTGCAGCCGTGGAAGATTACAAGCAAACCAAAGTCGTTGGCGTCGGTCAGAATATCCTCGTAGAGTTGCATCATCTGCTGCTTGTCGCTGCCAAAGAAATCCACCTTAATTCCGCGAATACCAATGCTTTGCATCCATTTCATTTCGGCGCGGCGTGCGATGATGTTGTCCATCTTTCCGCGTGGCGACTGCGGTGCGTCGTTCCAATAGCCGTTCGAGTTGTACCACAGGAAGATACCTACGTTTTTCTGCTTTCCATAGTCGGCCAGTTCCTTGATTTTGTCGCGTCCGATTTGAGTGTCCCAAAGCGCGTCAATCAGCACAGTCTCAAATTTCATTTCAGCCGAAAAATCGATGTATTTCTTTTGCACATCGTAGTTGGTGTTGCCGTCCATACCGATAATCCACGACCACGAGCCGCGTCCGTACTTGTATTCCTGCGATGCCTCGTAGAGAGGTTTCACGTAGTCGAAGGCCACTGTTGTTTCAACAATCGGCGCCAAAGTTTTTCCTAAAGTGATTGTGCGCCAAGGTGTTGACGATGGAAGCGACATTCCAGGTGTCGATGAGCCCAAACCGTTCATCTCGCCCTCTTGCGGCAGACCGATAGTGTAGAGTCCACCGTTGCCGCCCATCAGTCGGCCACCAAAGTAGCGGCCGTTCACGCCAGTTTCCGAAATCAGAATCCAGCCTTTGTCGGCATTCTTGAACAAGCAAGGGAAGGTGTAGCCTTGTCCCCAACCGTTCTTTCCAAGTGCATCGTCCGCAGTGTAATGCGTCTCGTACGAAGGTGTTGTACGCGCGAAACCGCCCATCGGGGTGGCCTGCGGGCAAAGGAACGTGGTGGTGCCTTCAGGCAAGCGGAATCCCGAAGCCTCTTCTTTGACCACGCAGCAGAACGTAGGACGTTGACTCATAAGATTATAACGGAACACAACATCGCGGTTCGATACATAGAACTCAACGCTGTAGATGTTTTTGCCGTCCTTGCCGAAGGTGAAAATGCCGCCGTTGGCCTCAACGTCAATCTTGCTCTGCTTCGAGTTGCGCAGCGTGTAACTGTCGGTGTATTTCAGGTCTTCCTTGCTGTCAGTCAGCGACATACCGTTGGTGTAGTCGCCCAAATCGAGCACCAAACCCAGCGGCGACTGCTCAAGAAACGCCTCGCCGTTCAGTTTCACCGAGTACGACGGCTTGCCATCAGCATCCGACACGGTTACAACTATCTGTCCATCAGGACTTTTAATCTCTTTCTCTGTCGATTGCGCACCAAAGAATCCGCACGCCAAAACCAGACCTAATAAAACCTTTTTCATTTGCATAGTGTTGATTACGTGTTGTTTATAAATTGTATTAATAGGTTCCCCTCATCGAATTGTTAACACAAATGTAATCAAAATTTTTATAAAAAGTAAAAAATACTTTTATTATTTTTTGAGAAGAGAAATCAGGCGGATATTGTTTATTGATGGTAAAAATGTATTTTTGTTGGCAAAATGGTGGCTGTATAGCCACCTTTTAATAAACTTTTTTTGAATTATGAGATACTTGACATTAGAAAAAGCCATCGGTGAATGGCAGAAAATCCAACCGCTTTCGGAAAGTGACAAAGCGCGTTTGAGCCGCAGGTTCACCATCGATTTCAACTACAATTCGAACCATATCGAAGGCAACACGCTGACTTACGGACAGACCGAGATTCTTCTGCTTTTCGGAAAAATCATCGGTGAAGCCGATGTGAAAGATGTTCAGGATATGGCAGCAAGCAATGTTACGCTCAAAATGATGAAAGAAGAAGCACTTGTGCGGGAAACACCTTTAACTCAAAATTTTATCCGCACGCTTCACAAAACGTTGCTGCGCGAAGATTATACCGTTTACCGTAATCTGCCAGGCGGTGTGCAGACAAGTTACACCATTCACGCGGGGCAGTACAAAACGCGCCCAAACAGCGTCATCACCCGCTATGGCGACCGTTTTGAGTACGCATCACCCGAAGAAACGCCTGCGCTGATGACCGACCTTGTTGATTGGTACAATCAGGCCGAAACCGAAGGCCGCTTGTCGCCTGTTGAAATTGCTGCGTTGTTCCACTACCGCTATATCCGCATCCACCCGTTTGAAGACGGCAACGGACGTATTGCACGGCTGTTGGTCAATTATATACTGACAAAGCACGATTACCCGATGATAGTTGTGCGCAGCCGACTGAAAAGCGAGTATCTTGAAGCCTTGCACGCAGCCGATATGCTTGTTGGTTCGGCTCCACATTTGGGTGCAAACGCATCGCTTCAAGACATAAGGCCTTTTTTGCAGTATTTCAAGAATTTAGTAGCACGTGAAGTTTACAATGATGTTTGTTTCTTGACCGAACACGACGAAAATCTTTGGTGGTACGATGGTGAACGTATCGCTTTCCGTTCACCGAATTATGGCAAACTTCTAATGCTAATGATGACCGAACCATCGTTGACTCTGACAGATATGCAGAACCATTTGGAAATCAATATGTCGGCAATTAAGAAATTAGTCGGGCAACTGATTGACAAACACTACATTGAACGCGGCACAACAGAAGGTTCGTGGCGAGTTTTCATCACGCCGTCGGTGTAAGGTTTAACTTCTTCAATAAATAAAAAAGGCCTGACACCGAAGCATCAAGCCTTTAAAAATCAGCGGTTTTTATCTTATTTGAAGAACAGTTGCAGCGTCTCGGCCAGATAGTCGCGGGCATTCATCCAGGTGTGGCCGCCTTCGGTCTCTTTGTACTGATACTTAATGCCTTTGGCGTCGAAATAGTCGCGGTGAGTCTTCACGTTCTGATAAAGGAAATCGTCCTTGCCAACGCCGTACCAGAGCACCTTGAAGTTCTTCTGCATTGCTTCGGGCGTCATCAGGTTGGCGAAGCATTTGTCCATTGCTTCGGGAATCAGATAGGCGCTGTACGAAGCCATATTGGCAAACTTGTCGGGGTTGCTGAAGGCGGTGAACTGCGACTGTCCGCCACCGCGCGAGAAGCCAGCAATGGCGCGGTTTTCGCGGTCGTTAAGGGTGCGGAAGTTCTGCTCAACAAACGGCATAATCTCGCCAGTCATCACGCGGGCAAACTGCTCGTACATCGCCACGGCTTCCATTGTGGCGGGATTGGGCGTGCCGTGCAGCATATTGCCGTAGGGCAGCACAACAATCATCGGAACGGCCTTGCCGTCGGCAATCAGGTTGTCGAGAATGGTGTTGAAACGGCCCACTTTGAACCAGGTCTCTTCGGTGTCGGTGGTACCGCTGACAAGGTAGAAAACGGGGTATTTCTTATCGGGATTCTGCTCGTATTCGGCAGGCGTATAGACGATTAGCGGACGGTAAACGCCCAACTCTTCCGATTTGTAGTTCATATAGGTGACGCGGCCGTGCGGAACATCGCGAACGGTGTAAAGCATCTCATTGTCAGGTACTTCGAAGAGCGAAGCCTTGAAGTTCTCGTTCGGGAAGACGTTCATATTGGCAGGGTCGGAAATCGACACGCCATCGACAACAAAATTGTATGGATAAATGTCTGATTTGGGAGCGTTTAAGGTTATCGACCAAATGCCGTTTGCGTTCTTCACCATCGGCTGAAGGCCATCGGTGAACTGACTCGAGAACTCAACCTTCTGCGCGTTGGGCGCGAACACGTTGAATGTGGCCGAACGAAGGCGGGCCTTGGTGTTGTCGAACACCATCTTGTTCTGCGCGCGGTCGAAGTAGAAGTTCATCATATGCATCACGGGCGACACCAGGTTGTTGGCGCGCGGGTTCGACAGGTCTTTGGCTTTGATTCCCTGCAACTCGAGCATCTTCACGGCGTAACGGCGGCCCAGCATACGGTAGCCTTCGGCTGTAAAGTGCAGTTGGTCAAAGTTTTCGGGGCAACCGCTCGAACTGATTGCGTATGAGTTCTTAATCACTTCGGGCAGGCGGTTGACAATCGGGTTGTGAGCCGCGCAGGTGCCGCCGCGGTCAGAGTTGACAACTTCGCCAGCCAGCAGCGGAACGTTGTCGGGGTTCAGGTTCAGGTCTTTCATCAGGTCATCGTAAACCGATTTCACCATCCCCAGCCACTCTTCCTGACCAGTGTTGGTCTCGCCTTGGTGCAGCAGAATGCCCTTAATCACGCCGCCTTGTTTCTGCGCGATTTTGGCCATATCGACAAGGCGTTTGTAGGGATTGTTGTCGTACTCTTTCAGCATCCCCACCATCCAGTCGGGGCATTTGGTGCAGTAGGCGGCAATGCTGTCCTTCATAAAGGCCTTGATATCGCAGCCGCCAATGGCTACGTTAATGACGCAAATGCTCACGTTTTCGGGCAGATTCTCGACCATTGTGCGGCCAAAGTAATCGACGGGCGTCAGGCCAGTGTTTTCGCGGCACAATGGCGGAACAGCGGGGTAGATTTTACCCATTTTGCGGCCCATTTTCGGGAAATCGACGGCGGCCATCATCTTGTAGCGCGCATCGATATTCTCGCGGTCAACGTCTTCAATCTTGGCGTTGCCTTCCATATTCGATTGTCCGAAGCAGAGATAAACGTGCATCTCTTTGTTGTCCTTTGCATTAACCGTCAGACTTGCGGCAATGCACATCATTGCTAATAACTTTTTCATTTTTAAGTGTTTAGTGTTCCGATAAGTTGTTGAATCGGTCAATCGGATAGTCGGTCAATCGATTCTTTTGGCACAAATATAGCAATTCGGCAATTCAAAGAGTGCCGATTGTGCGATTTGCGAAGAAATGGGGCGAATGGTGGGTTTGTCTTTTATAAAAGATAAAATCGAGCATTTTTATCTTTTATACTGGATAAAATGACATTCCGCTGAACGCAGATAACGCAGATTAAACGGATTGGACTGATTTTTAAACTGATTGGGTTCAGTTTCCTTTACCATTCCTTCGGCCTTGTCGGATATGTTTGCTGCGGTGCCACATTTGCGGACGCACGCAGTGTGTCCCTACAGCCCCCAAAACCTAACATCATTATACAAACAACTTATAACTACTTACCACTCAATATATTGTATTCAGAATAATCAATCTCGAATTCGCTGTTGAAATCGCGGCAATAGATTAAATCGGTAATGGCGAAGCCCGTATGCTCCCATAGCGTGTGGAACTGCATAATTAGGTGCAGGTCGGCGGTCAGTTGCGGGTCAAGGTGCTCGTTCCAGTTATCGTCCTCACCGCCAATCAAATCACCGAATTTTTCGCCATTGTGAATTAGTAAATTGTACTCTGGATTCCAACTGTTGTCGGTGAGTACCTCCCAAAGCGCCTCGCGGTCCTCATTCTGCACGGGGTGCAACGGCGGGTAGCCATCCATATAGCATTCGGCGGTAACGTGCACATCGCCCAACGCCTTGCAGACATCGTAAACCTCTTTGGTTCGCTGGTATGTTCGGCGCAGAGCCTCGCGCAGGGCATCGTTGAAGGCGATTATGTCTGGCATTAACTCTGCCTGGTGCTGCAACACGAAATCGTTTATAATGATTTTCCTGGCCTCGAGCAAATGCTTTCCACCACTGGCGTGGGGACGAAGGAATAATGGACGCTGATTGTATGCGTGAATAATCTCCCGTTCAATCTTCTGAATCGGACCACTTTCTAAAAAATTCTTGATAGTCATAGTACTTTTATTCGCTGGTTTACTGATTGATAGAATATTTGTGGGTTGTTTTTTTGCGCCCCAAACAACAGGAATGTTGTCACGATTCCAATCTTCTTCCCATTTTTTTGGTTGTGATTTTGCCTCACAATAAATTGTTAGATTGTCGCACCCCGCGAAAACATTGTTCCCCATATACTTGACTGATTTCGGAATTGTTACCGAAGTGAGTTTTGTGCATCCGCTGAATGCGTTGGAATCAATTACCTTTACTGATTTGCCAATGGTTACCGACCTTAATTCAGAACAACCTGCAAACGCTAGTATTTCAATTAGTTCCACAGAATCGGGTATAACAACATCTTCCAGATTTTTGCAATCGTAGAAGGCTGGCCCAATGGATACAACCGTATCGGGAATAACATAACGCTTGTCGGGCTTGCCCAACGGATATCGCGAAAGGTGCATCATATTGTGGGCGAACAGAACGCCATCAACCGAAGAGCCATCTTTAACAATGATTTCCTCCAATTTGCGGCATTCCTTGAACACCGACAATGGATTCAAGACCTTCGTCGGTGATTTTGAGAATTTTACTGATTTGAGATTATTGCAAAAGGCAAATGCGCAGTTTTCGACAGTCGTTACCGAATCGGGAAAACAAACCTGCTCAAGTTTTTCGCAATTTATGAACGCGCCTTCTCCAATCACCTCTGTGCCGTTAATTGCAACATAAACGCGCAAATCCTTCGGGCATCTTATAAGCCGCTTGCGGTCGGCACTATAAACTGCTCCCAAAATGTCGGTTTTATAATTCGTATCGTTTTTGTCGATTGTAAAATCCTTATACCAACACGAGTCGAATTCGCAAAAACTTTTGTTTGAAACCGATTCAGGATAATGAACCTGCCGAAGTTTGTCGCATTTTGCAAACGCGCATTCGCAGACATTCTCCGTGCCTTCGCGCACAGTGTATTCTTGCAAATCCTCGTTCAAGCATTTTAGAAGCCTTTTGCCGTCGGCACTGTAAACCACGCCGAAATTATCGGTTATGGTGTTTGCGTTGTTGTTTGAATTATTGCTCATAATCATTGATTTTTAATGGTTTGACTTGTTTCAATCCACACATTCTGTAATCTTTTGCTGTTTTTCAGGCAGCATCGCCTTGAGTTCTTTAGCGTTACTGCCGCAGATTATGATTTTCTCAAGCCGATTATATTCCACAAATGCGTCTTTTTCAATGTTTTTTACCGTAGAAGGAAGTGTGATTTGTTTTATGGGCTTATCCGCAAAAGCATTGCTTCCAATTGAATATACGGTGTTTGGAACATACAACTGTTCGGCATTGCCGAAATAAGTTATGAGCCGACCATCGCGATTATCAATAAGCATATCATTTTCAGCCATAAATCGCTTCGAATGGCTTATTATTCTCACCTTGTCGCACCCTGCAAATGGGTTTGAGCCAATATGTGTGAGAGAATTTGGAATGGTTATTCTTTCCATCAATCCACAACAGGTGAAGGCACCATCACCTATGCTTTCTACTCCATTCGGAATGACTAATTCTTTAAATGCGCACCACATAAACGCTTCTTTGCCAATTGTTTCTACGGATTTTGGAATGTCAATTTTTCTTAACACCTCACATTCGTCGAAAGCATTGTCGCCTATACTGGTTACTGAATCAGGAATTGTAACTTTCTGAAGCATAGAACAAAACTGAAATGATTCTTTACCAATGCTTTTTATTGATTTGGATAATGTGATTTGCCGTATTGCAGAATTCCAAAATGCACGCCCCACACTTTTGACAGACTCTGGAATGACAATATCATCATATTTTGAGCCGAAAAATGCCACAATCACGTGCGTGTCATTGTCAATCAATAGATTATCTTGTAACACAAAATGCGGTGAATGGCACACAACCTCAACCCCATAATATCCGTCGAATGCATTTTCACCGATTACCTTCACGGATTCTGGAATAACTATTTTTTTCAAAAAATTGTAATACTTACGGTCAAAGGCTCTGTCACAAATGACCTCTGTACCCTCGCGAATTGAATATACTTCTTCGTAATCGATTCGTGCGTGTAACAACCGCTTGCCGTCAGGACTATAATGGACACCCGATTCGTCACTGATATAATTCTCGTAATCGGCATCGGTTCTTTTTGTCAATTTCTGCAAGTTGGTTTCCATATCAGTAAATTTTAATTTCTATAAACAATGCGAATAAAAAAACAAGGTGTGCGAAATCTGTGTACAGGTTTGTTTTTTTTTAGATTTTTTTATGCCACACATTTATTGGCTTGTTATTTTCAATACAAAATTTTGTGGAACTGCTGGTTAACGTAATCGCGTCGCAATGCTCAAACACTCTATCACCAATGCGTAATGTTGAAGCGGGAATATTAAACTGACGCAACGATTTACACCAAAGGAAAGCGCCATCGCCTATGGTCAGAATTGAGTCGGGAATGTTGATTCCCTGCAACTTATTACACAACGCAAATGTCACTATTCCAATTTCTTCGAGCGTTTTGGGAAGCCGTACTTTTTTAAGCGAAAAGCACGCCGCAAATGCCGTATGGCCAATCTCATTAACCGAATCGGGAATGAAAACTTCTTGCAATTGCGTGTTGACAAAAGCATCACGGCCAATTTTTGTCACGCTGTCGGGAATGGTGACCTGCCTGATTTTTGTGTACGCAAATGCATTGTCGCCAACCAATTTTATTCCGTCGGGGATTGCAACACATTCTGCGTTTCCATAATAGCCGATTAGCCGTTTCTCTTTGGTGTCAATCAACATATCATCTAGAACCACAAAGCGCTCCGATTGGCTTGTAACTTTAATTTCGTACCGCACAATAGGGTCGCGACCATTGCTTCCTTTGCAATACCACTCTCTTAATTGGTGAAAAGCAAGGTGCCGCGACATTGTAAACGGATTTTCACCGATTTTCCTCACCGAAGCAGGAATATCTATTTCGCGTAACGAACGACAACCCGCAAATGCCTTATCTCCAATTATTTTAACCGAGTCGGGAATCGTAATGTCTTGCAGCATTTGACATTCGTTGAAAGCATAGCCCGATATTTCTACAAGATTGTCGGGCAATACAACTGTTTGCAGGTTCTCGCACATAGAAAAGGAATAAGTGCGTTTTATCGAATGCGGAATGGTGATTTTTCTTATGCCTGAATGCAAAAAAGCATTTTCGATACTTTTCACTGTTTTGGGGATAACCACTTCGTCGTCTAACCCAAAATAACCAATTATTATGTGTTCGTACTTGTCAATTAGCATATTATCCACAATTCTGAAATATTTTGAATGGTTTATTACCTCAACACCCTGACAATAACTAAACGCAGTGCGGTCAATCGCCACCATCGATTCGGGAATGACAATTTTCTGCAGTTTTCTGTTGTAATTGCGGAACGCCCAATGGCATATAACTTTTGTGCCCTCGCGTATGACGCAAATTGGCCCAGCATCCTCTTTGAAGTAAAGCAACCTACAGTCATAATAAACTGCGCCGTACTCGTCAGTCTCACTATGTTCTACATCTTCGTCATCCACATAGAACAACTCATCGTGGCATCTGAAAAAACTATCATCCATAGTTGTTGATTTTTAATGGTTTAACTTTTTCGTCGTTTATCTATTTCATTATTTAGAACCTTCTCGTCAATACCTGTTAGTTCGGCGCACTCTTTTGTATAGAGTTCGCGTTTGATACCGTTTGGCACAACGGCGATTGACTCTACAACGTCATTAATGGCATTTGCCTTGTCAATAGTATCATCGCCCGCATAGTCCAAAAGCAAACGGGTTTTAAAAACCACAAAGTCAGTCTCGTTTTTAGCGATATACTTTTCAATTTCTGTTGTACTATGACTACGAGCAAATGTATCGGGGTCGTCGCCATCGGGAAGCAAAACCACCCTTACATCCATATCTTCAGATAGAAACGTATCTATTCCGCGCAATGCGGCGTGGATTCCTCCCGTATCTCCGTCTAAAAGCAAAGTTATGTTTTTAGTGATTTTACTGATTAGCCTTATTTGCTCAACAGTAAGTGTCAGACCAAAAATTGCCACAACATTCTCGATACCACTTTGGTGCATAGTCAACACATCTGTTGGTCCCTCAACAATGAAACATTTGTCGTTGCTAGCAATAGACGCTTTTGCTTGATATATGCCATAAAGATTGTGGTGTTTGTCGAAAATCTCTGAATGCGGTGAATCTATATATTTAATAAATACTCCTTTGGTGTTTTTGGTGAGTATACGACCACAAAAGCCGATTACCTTTCCTTTAAGATTATGGACAGGAAAAATAACACAATTGCAGAAGCGGTCGAAGAATTGGTAATCTTCGTAAAATATCGACAGTCCAGTATCTGCAAGATACTTTTGCCGATAGCCGTTCTTGAGTGCAAAATTGGTCAAAGCCTTGCGGTCTGTCAATCCGAATCCCAACTCAAAGGTCTTGATAGTATCCTCATTGAAGCCGCGCTCTTTTAAGTAGTTATAACCAATGGCAACACCTTCGTCGGTTTCGGTCAAATTGCGAGCGAAGACGTTTTTTGCGAACTCGTTGAGTGCCAACATATTCTCGCGTTTTTTACGATTTATTAAATCTCTCAATCTCATAGTTTTATGTTTTTTACAACCTTTTTTCGTTTCAACTTTTCACTGCAAACAAAACATAAGGGTGTGCGAAATCGCGGCATAGGTTTGAAAAATTTTTAGATTTTTTCGAATTCTCGCACAGATTGCACGGAAAGCACTGATTTATACTTTTTAAAAAGTATACTACAATATTTTTTATACCTTTATAGTGCTAAATTAATACTACTATGACTAATAAAAAAACAAAGGACAACGTTGGTATTGTTTACCTTTTCACAAATGACTGCTATGAAAAAGAGAATCTTTATAAATTTGGTGTTACCATAAACCCAAATCAAAGGAAAAGTATTCAAGAAAATTCTACACCACCAAAATATCAATTCATTTACAAAATAGTATTGTTCTCTGCAGATTATAAGAAAATAGAAAAATGGCTTAAAGAACAATTCAATAATAAAAATATGATAGCCAAAGGGAAAGGAAGTGGAAAGGAATGGGTTGAAGCGCTATTTGATGATATATTTAGCATATTTAAAGAAGCGCTAAAAGTATTTCCAAATCCCAATACAAAAATGTGTTCTGAAGGGAAGTGCTACCATTGTGTAAATGGCAAAATTGAAATGATGAAAAATCTTCCTAAATGTCAACTTGATTTATTAGGAATTACAAATGGGGAAAAAATCAAATGCATTAAAAATAATAAGTACTATGTAGTACAAGACAATAAAATATTGGTTGATGGGTGTACAGAGCCAGTGCCACTTTCGACATTTATTAGTCAAAACTTTGCAAGAAATACGGGGACGAACGAACATAGTGGCTATCAATTCTTTACATATAAAAACGTCAAGATTTTCGATTTGTGGCAAAGACTTGTAAATATAAAAAACGGGGATTAAAAATCCCCGCCTATGTTATGTTATGTTAGGCCTCAGCCGCCAATTTAATCACCGTTAATTTAACCGCTATTAAATTAATCGCGGTTACAAAGTCTGATTTTCCTACTCCTCCGCAATCACAAATCCCCCGCGCGGCAGCAGTTTCACTGCTTTGGGCAAATTGTTGGCGTCGATATTGGTGATTGTCCACGGGTTATCGGGATTGCCGCTGTCGGCGAACATTTTGAACTTGCCGCCTTTGATAAAATCAAGATTCAGAGCAATTTCACGTTCGCTGTCGCTGCCGTTGATTCCCGCCACATACCATTTGCCGTTGCGCTCGCGGGCCATTACGGCATATTCGCCAGGGTAGCCGCAAACGAGTTTCGTCTCGTCCCAAACGGTTGGCAGGTTGGTGAAGAACCGCTGAACTTCAGTTGGTTGCGACAGGTAACTTGTCGGGCGGTCGGCAAGGTGCAGCACGGCCGATTCAAAAAGCACCGTCAGAGCCAACTCGTGGGCGTGCGTGGTGATGTGCGGAAACTGCGAATCGGTGAAGGTGCAAGGCGTGTAGTCCATTGAGCCCACCACGCCGCGGGTGAACGGCAGAGTGGCGTTGTGCATTGCGGCCCTGTCGGTCAGGAACGGGGCGTTGTTGTACCATTCGGCACCCATAACTGCTTCTGTACTAACCAGATTCGGGTAGGTTCGCTGCCAGCCGCGTGGCAGTGTGGCGCCGTGGAAATTGACCAGCAAATGGTGCTTTGCGGCACTCTCGAGCAGTTCAATGCAGTATTGGTTTGTGCGCTGCTTGTCGCCTTCAAAAAAATCGATTTTAATGCCTGCTATGCCATTATCTTCCAGCCACTTAAACTCTTTTTCACGGTCTTCGGCCTTGTTCAGCCGATATTTCGGCCCAGGGGCGCGGTCAACCCATTTAGTGGTTGAATTATACCACATTAGCAGTTTCACGCCCTTCTGTTTCGCGTAGGCGATGGCTTCGTAGATGTTGCCGCCGTGCATTTCGTCCCATTCGGCGTCGATGAGCGTGTATGGCAGTTTCAGTTCGGCAGCCAAGTCAATGTATTGTTTTACAATCTGATAATCGCTCGAACCGTGGTTGTAGGCCCAGTAAATCCACGATGCCACACCAGGCTTAATCCATTCATTATCAGCAATTCTGCACGGCGTGCTCACGTCTGTCACAAGTGTCGATTCCACCACGTCGGCCAGCGACCCAATGATGGCCACGCGCCACGGCGTCTGCCAGCCGTCGCTCAGCGCAAGGCGGTTTTCGTCGTTTTGGATTTTGTAACTCGACGCGGCGGTGTTTCTCAAACTTGAGCCGCTGTTTTTGCCTGTTATATCTGCTTCAGTGATAAGAATATACAGACTGTCTTTCGGCTCAAAAAGCGACGGATAGGCCCAGTGGCAGCCTTCGCGTTCCTTCGGATTTGGCCAGTAAAACTTTTCATACGAGTCGTCGAAACGCTGCAGCCAGCGTTTGGCCGAATCGGCAAAATGGTAGGTGGTCTGCTCTTGCAAGAAGTTGCACTCGCTGTAGCCCTTGGCCAGCGCAAAGCGGAAAGCCACGCCGTTGTTGTAGGCGCGCACAATAACGTTCTGCGTGCGGTTGTTGCGGTCCACAAAACTGAAGGTGCGTTCGGTTGCCTGATTAATGCAGTGCAAACGCTTGCCCGACAGCATTTTATAGTTATCTTGGATGTCGATGGTTTTCGATGCGTTTTTGTACGACAGAAAAGCGTCAGCCCCTTCTGTGAGTCCGAATTTTGGAATTGAAATCACCTTATCCCATTCACCGTCAGTCATATAATAGACGTTGAGCGACGGGATGTTATCGACGTTCAATTCGCATTGGAAACGGATTTTGCCATTGGGCGATGTCAGGCCCAATTTTTGGTCGAACTTGCCGTCGGCGGCACTCGAAGCACCCAGCAACGCAACTATCAGACATACAGCCGATAAGAAGATGCACGCAAGGGCACAAATCAGAAGTGAGCGTTTATTCATTTGTCTAATCGTTTAATTGTTTAATCGGTCAATCGTTTAATCGATTATCCATATAATTGTATTTTAAGTACTTACCATTCGTTCCCAATCATTCAATTCACCGTTTCACCAATTCACCGTCAATTTTGCGCAATCACAAATCCCCCGCGCGGCTGCATTTTCACCGTTTTCGGCAGATTGTTGGCGTCGATATTTGAGATTGTCCACGGACTGTCGGCATTGCCGCTGTCGGCGAACATTGTGAACTTTCCGCTTTTTATAAAATCAAGATTCACAGCAATTTCGCGCTCGTTGTCGGTGCCGTTGATGCCCGCAACGTACCATTTGCCGTTGCTTTGGCGCGCAACAACCGCATAATCAGCAGGATAGCCGCCGATGAATTTTGTTTCGTCCCAGGCGGCAGGCAATTGTCCGAAGAAGTTTTGCACTTCCTGCGGCTGCGCCAGAAGGCTCTCGGGGCGGTCGGCAAGGTGTTGCAAGCCCGACTCAAAGAGCACTGTCAGCGCCAACTCGTGAGCGTGCGTGGTGATGTGCGGATGCTGCGAATCGGAAAAAGCGCACGGCGTGTAGTCCATTGAGCCGACAACGTTGCGAGTGAACGGCAGCGTGGCGTTGTGGGTGGCGGCCTTGTTGGTGAAGGTCGGCACGTTGTTGTACCATTCGGCGCCGTAAACCGCTTCGGTGCTCAACAGATTCGGGTAGGTGCGCTGCCAGCCGCGCGGAAGTGTCGCGCCGTGGAAATTCACCGTAAGATGGTGATTGGCAGCCGATTTCAGCAAGTCGATGCAGTAATTCATATTGAATTGATTGTCGCCCGAGAAAAAGTCAATTTTCACGCCCGCAACCCCGATTTTCTCAAGCCACGCGAACTCTTTCTCGCGGTCTTCGGGCTTGTTCAGACGGAACTTTGGACCAGGCGCGCCGTCAATCCAGCCAATCGACGAACTGTACCAAATCAGCGGTTTGATTTTGCGGTCGGTGGCGTATTTTACGGCGTCTTCAATGGTTTTGCCGTCCTTCATTTCGTCCCATTCAGCGTCAATGAGCACGTACGGAAGTTTCAGATTGACAGCCAAATCCACATATTTCTTGATGATGTTGTAGTCGTTCGAGCCGTGATTGTAGGCCCAATAAATCCACGAAACCACGCCAGGCTCAATCCAATCCACATTGTCGATTTTGCAGTCGTCGGCCACGTCGGTAATCAGCGTAGATTCCACAATATCAGCCAGATTGCCGATAATCGCCACGCGCCACGGCGTCAGGTACGAGCCGCTGATTTCGGTCTCGTTCTTGTCGGGGCGGACGTTGAAAATCTCGATGTTGTCGCCGTCGTTCCAAAGGCACGAAGCGCTGTTGTCGGCGCCAATGCCCGACTCGCTCAAAAGCACGAAAACACTGTCCGATGGCTGCATAAGCGCGGGGTACGACCAGCGGCAGCACCAGCCGTTTTTCACGAAAGTGCCCGAAAAACTGAACACAGCCTTTTGCTTTGCGGTGGTGTCGGGCGTGAAAAATCCTTCGTACGACTCGCACCACTGCATAAACCAGCGGCGGGTGCCTTCCTGAATCTCGTAAGATGTTAATTCAGTGGGGATTGCCATTGCTTCGGCCACATTGTGGAACTGATAGCGGAAGGCGATTCCGTTGTTATAGACGCGGAAAATCAGGTTGGTGTTCGGGTCCAGCGCGGCCGTGTACTCGTTGGCCTGATTGGTGCAGTGCGACCGTTTGCCCATAAGCATTGTGTAGTCGGCGTTCACCGCTTGCGCGAATTTCAGTTTGGGTGCGGCGGCAAGGCTGTCGTAGCCGACTTTGGCAATAGTAAGTGCGTCATTGTCAAGATATTTGACAAGATACTTGCCCGCTTCGGCATAAACGGTTATCCGTCCGTCGGGCGAAACCGCAACTTGCTCTTTTTTTGAACCGCAACTTGCTGAAATCAAAGCAATTGCAATTACAAACAACGATATGGCACTGCGTCTTTTCATACCAATTTTATTTTGTCTGATTAACGAATTTGATGGTTCCGTCGGCGTTGAATTCCATTTCGTCAACGCACACCGAGCGGCGTCCGATGGCGCCCTTGATGCCGTCGATTTCGAGCGTAGCGTTGTGATAGAACAGCCACCATTTGCCGTTGAACTCAACCACCCCAGGGTGAATCGTGAAACTGTTTTCGGCTTCGCCAGTAACCTGTCCGCGGTGTGTCCACGGGCCTTCAAACGACGGCGCGGTGGCGTAGTCGATGGCTTCCTGACGGTTGCCCCACGACGCGTAAATCAGGTAGCAGGTGTCGTTGCGTTTTGTGAGCCACGGACCTTCGGTGTATTTCGGCACGTTAATCACCTGAATATCACTGTCCAACTCAATCATATTCGGTTTCAGTTTGGCGATGAAGCAAGTGCCGTTACCCCAGCAGAGCCAAGCGTCGTCACCGTCGATGTAAACGGTCGGGTCGATGTCGTTCCACCAGCCGCGAGCACCGTTCGAAGTCATTGTGTCACAAATGATTGGCTTGCCAAGCGCGTCAACAAACGGACCTGTCGGACTGTCGCTCACTGCCACACCGATGGCGTAGCCGCTGTACGGCTTCTGACCTTGCATTGTGACGTAGTAGTAGAATTTTCCGTCGCGCTCAACAGTCTGCGCAGCCCAAGCCGTGCCCACTTTCGGCGTTACGGTGTCAGCCCAGGCAAAATCGCCAGGACGCAGCACTGCGCCGTGGTCGGTCCACGTTTTCATATCGGCTGTCGAATAGCAGAGCCATTCGGTGATGTTGAACTCTTTGCCGCCGCCAGCGCTGTCCTGACCAGCATAGTACTCGTCGTGACCAACGTAAAGATAGAGCCGTCCGTTGCTGACCATTGGTGCGGGGTCGGCCGTAAAGTTGTTACGAATCAAAGGGTTGCCTTCGAAAGTGAAGGTGTTTTGCTGTTGTGGCGCTGTGCAGCCAACAGGAAGCAGAGCAAGCGCAAATAAAAGATTTCTGTTCATAGTTCGTTTTTTTAATGTTGGCTAATGTAACAAATTCCAGTAAAAGCCACCCCCTGTAAAAGAGTGACTTTTACTTTTATTTTTGTCGCTTCGCGAGAAATCCTGCGATATCCGCCTGTTATTTAAACAGATGCGGGATAAATTGGTTGAAGCAGCGACGCCAGGTCAGCCATTCGTGGGCAGTGCCTTCCGAAAGGTAGAATTGAGCGTCGGCGCCACATTCGCGCAACTGTTTCACAAGATTCTCTGTGCCGAAATTCTCTTCAGAGCCGCAGCCCAGGAAGAAATAGTGGAACTTCTTGTTGAAATCCTTGTCGTTGAAAATGCCGTTGTAAGCAGTCTTTGTGTTCAGACCGAAGATTGCGCCGCTGAAAGCGCCTGCGTACGAGAACACGTCAGGGTTGTTGAACACTGTGTTGAACGTTTGGAAACCACCCCACGACAGGCCAGCCATTGCGCGGTTGTCGCGGTCGGTTTTGGTGCGGAAAGTCTTGTCAATCATAGGAATCAAATCCTTGATAATCACGTCGTAGAACGATGCGCCGAACTCATTCATACCGCCTTTGGCAGGATTGAAGCCTTCAGCCACGTCGCCGTTGTCCATAACAACAATCATTGGCGTAACGTTGCCAGCCGCAATTTGGTTGTCCATAATGTTCTGCATAAAGCCTTGAGTTGACCAGCCAGTCTCGTCCTCGCCCATTCCGTGCTGCAGATAGAGCACAGGGTAGCGTTTGTCGCCCGATGTCTCGTATTCGGCAGGTGTGTAAACCATTGCACGGCGGAATTTCTGTTGTGTTTCAGAGAAATACTGAACCGAGCGAACTTGTCCGTGTGGCACTTTTGCAGGACGGTAGTAGTCGCCTTCCTTGCCTTCAGGAATCTCGATGCCACCAGCCACGCGGCTGCAGCCGAAGTAGGTTGTTGTGAGCGGGTCGATGACCGAGATGCCGTCGGCAATCAGGAAATAGTAGTGGAAACCCACAGGCAGTGAGTCGGTTACAACGTTGAAGAATCCGTCGGCGTCCTTCTTCATTTCAAACTTCTTGCTGCAAATGTCAACCGTAAGCGCCTGAGTGTTAGGCGATTTGTAGTGAAAGTAAACACGGTTATGACTGTCGATACGCGGGAATTCGGCGCCAGGAATGTTGGTTGTGGCGGCCTGTGTGTTCTTCATAAGTTCGTCGATGTTGCTGAACGGGTCAGCGTTCTGTGCCATTGCCATAAACGGCAGAATGGCGGCAATTGCTAATAAAATTCGCTTCATTTTATGTTTGTTTTTATTTGAAATTCAATTGTGACAAACATAATAAATCAGTTTTTTACGGCAATTTCCGCCAATATTGAAAATCGGCTAGTTCGTGCGCCGAAGGTTGGTGTTTGTAGATTTTTTGTTTTGCCTTGCGGCGAATGGCGGCTGTTTTTCCCGCATTGTCCCGATGAAATTCCAACGCTGTTTTGGTAGTTATCAGGAATGATAGGAAGAATCAATCAGTTTTTTGCTTCGCGGATGGTGGTGTTTATCATTCGAACCTCGGTCAGGTGGCCGCCCATCCAAACGCTCCAGTACAAGCCGCGTCGGCCGTTTCCGCCGTCAAAATCAATCATATATCGGAGGTCGCCCAAGCGGCAGTCGAACGATTGCTCGCCGATTTTCTTCAAGATGATTTGCCTTCCGCGGCAGACGTTCTCGTTGACGTCGGCGCTCGAGCAGATTTTGCCAATGCCCCAGTTGTCCATCGGCTTAACAATGCCATTATCAATGTGAGTCATCACACCGTCAACAAAATAGTTGAACGATACAAGCGCGTCGTCGCTGTAGCCTTTAAACTCCGAGGCATCAATAAACCCGTCGCGGGTTTTCAGCACTCGTTTCTTTCCGTATCGCGTTGCTTTGCAGAAGGTTGCGGTTTTCATAACCAAGTCGCACGGACGCTTGCTCATCACATATGCTTCAAGCACATGCGATTTCCCGACAGAATCCAAATTGACACGCAGGGTTGCCCGCCCGTCGATAATTGGAGCGGAAGTTGTTGATACAATGTCGGATGTTGTGTATCTGACATTTAGAAACAAGGCCGTGGTGTCGGTTGAGATGCTGTCGACAGTAACAACCAGTTGGTCGTAGGCACTGAAGTCGGCCGAAGGCTTTTTAACGTCGTCGCCGAACGACCAGCCGCAGCCTGACCAGTTTTCGGTATAGTGCATACGGTGTGTTTCCGCGTTATAATCGCCGCGCCAAGTCAGGTTCACATCGTCGGGCAAAAGGTCGAATTTTGAGTTGTCGGGCAAGTTGCACGCAACAAAAGTCATCGCAATAGTCAGCAGCGAAATTCTATTGATACTCATTTTCATACATTTTCGCCACAAACAGGTATCTTTTTTGCCTTTAATTACTTAATTTATTGCTTCTCTTATGGTTGCGTTGATCATTCGCGCTTCAGTCAGATGACCTCCCGTCCAAACTTTCCAATATAAGCCGCGTCTGCCGTCATCTCCTTCAAGTTCAATCATATAGCGAATGTCGCCTAAACGGCAGTCGTACGATTGCTCTCCGATTTTCTTCAAGATAATTTGCCTGGCGGGGCAGACATTTTCGTTGATGTCGGCGCTTGAGAATATTTTCCCGATTCCCCAGTTAACCATCGGCTTGACAATGCCACTGTCAACATGCGTCATCTCACCGTCGGTAAAGTAGTTGAACGATATCAAGGCGTCATCGCTGTATTTTTTGAATTCTGAAGCATCAATGTAACCACCTAAAGCCTTGAGTTCGTGTGGCTTGCCGTATGTTGTTGCTTCGCGCAGATAAGCGCTTTCCAAATTGAGCTCGCACGGATGTTGGCTCATCACATATGCTTCAAGCACATGCGATTTGTTGTCAGGATTCAAATCAACCCGTATTGTTGCACGTCCGTTGATAATTGATGCTGTTCCCGACGAAATGTCATCGGTAGAGGTGTATCTGACGTTCAAAAAAAGTTTTACGCTGTCGCCGACAATATTGTCGACAGAAACAACCAGTTGGTCGTAATTGCTGAAATCGGCTGAAGGCTTTACGCTGTCGTCGCCGAACCACCATCCACAACCAGCCCAATCGCCAGTGTATGTCATACGGTGGTTCGTAGGGTCGTAGTCACCTCGCCAAGTCAGATTGGCTTGCTCGGGGTTGAGAATGTGCCTTTTGCCTGAATGCGTGCAGCCAATAAACAAAGCAACTACCGCAGTCAGTAGTGAAAATAAAAGTACCGATGCTTTGCCAAATCGCCTCATATATAATTATCAACCGACTATTACGATCAACGGCTGATTTTGTTTTCCAAAATTAGTATTTTATATGATATCAGCAAATTTGTGGTTTAAATAAAACTTTCATTCAGACCGATTTACTGTCGGAGTTATAATCATTTGAACAGCCTTTGTGCGAACAGATACAAATCCTCGCGCCAAACGGGCCAGGTGTGACCGCCCTCTTTCGAATCGTAGAATTCGTATTTAATACCCATAGTATCAAACTTTTGCATCATTACCTTGCAGTTGTTGTAGGCAATGTCGGTTGAACTGCCTTGCGACAGCCACAGCAGTTTGATGTTCTTGTTAAACTGGTCTTTGTTGGCTTCGAGATACTTGTAGCACTTGGTGCCGGGGTCGTTGTCGCCGCCGCGGTTGTTGGCGAACCATCCCGAACTGAACACGCCCAGATAGTTGAAGAAATCGTTGTGCGGCATACCCACGTGCATAGTGTAGAGTCCGCCCATCGACAGGCCGGCAAGTGCGCGCATCTGCGGGCGGGCGTCAACGCGGTAGTTCTTCTCAACAAACGGCACAATGTTGTCCATAATCTCTTTCTCAATGTCGTCGTAGCCGCCCACGTTGGCATCAAGGCTGACAAGAATCATCGGCACAGCCTTGCCTTCGGCGGCCAGATTGTCGAGAATGATGTTTCCACGCCCTTGGTTAACCCAGCCGCGGCAGTCCTCGCCACCGCCGTGGATAATGTAGAATACGGGATATTTCTTATTGGTGTCTTTGTCGTAGCCGGCGGGGGTGTAGACGTACATTGTGCGCCACGATTTGGTCACGCTTGAGAAGTATTTCTCGGTGCGGATGCAGCCGTGCGGAACGTCTTGAATCTGATATTGTTTGCCGCCGTCGAGGTAGGGCACTTCAACGCAACTCATCATCCGGCCGCAGCCAAAGAAAGTCTCGCTGCCCGGGTCGTTCACCGACACGCCGTCAACAATCAGGCTGTAGTACTGAATGCCGCTCACAATGCGCTCGGTCTTGCCCGACCATACGCCGTCGGCATTTTTGGCCATATCGTACTTTTTTCCGCAAATGTCAACCTGCACCTTCTGCGCTTCGGGTGCGCGCAGTTGGAACTCGATGGTGTTGTCGGGGTAGATGGCGGGATATTTGCTACCCTGAATGTTGGTTGTGGCAGGTGTCTGTGCCACGGCAGATGCGCAAAGTGCCAGTGCCGGCAGCAGTTGTAATGTTCTTTTTAAAGTGTTCATTTTTATTCCGATTAAAGTTTAATAGTTGTTTCTTTTCCTTCATATTCAACGCTTTGCGCGATGTCGGTTCCCGCAACTTTCACGTTGAAAGTGCGTTTTTCGGGCATTCCGGCAAATGAGCCTTTGCGCTCGCCAATGGTCAGTGTGCGCGCTGCATCGTTCCAAACAAATTGTATTTCAGACGATTGGCCGTTTAGGTAATCGTTGTTCGAGCCTTCGTCTTCGTAGAGTGTGAATGTGGCGTCAGCCTTCGGGAAAATGGTGATATCCAATTTTTTATAATCGATATTGCCGGTCGATTTGGCGGGTTTGCATTGCGGCAGAATGCTGCCTGCGCGTGCAAAAACAGGAATGGCTTCAAGGCTGACGGGAACGCTAACTATCTGTCCGCCTGTAAGATGCTCGCCAGTGGCAAAATTGTACCAGCCGCTTTCGTTTTGCGGCAGATAAACATCAGTCTGCGAACATTTTGGCTCGATAATCGGGCATACAAGCAGCGCCGGGCCGAACATAAATTCGGTTTGCTGGCAGAGCGCTGTTGAGTCTGCGGCAAAATCCATCACCAGCGGGCGCATCAAAGTGCCACCTTCGGTGACGGCTGCAGCCTGCGAGTAGATGTATGGTAACAAACTGTAACGCAGACGGATAGCATTGGTGGCGATGCGCTCGGTCTCGCGGCCATAGCGCCAAATTTCGGTGTCGCTCATATAGCCGTGCACGCGCATCATCGGCAGGAATGTGGCGGTTTGAATCCAACGCAACATACATTCTTGGTAATCAGCATTTTTGTATTGGTCGAACGGACGGAAGAATCCACCGGCATCGTAGGTCCACCACGGGTGTCCGGCAGCCATAAGACCCAGTCCGCCAACAATTTGACGGCGCAATGTTTCCCAGTCGTTGCCTACATCGCCCGACCACAATGCCGAGCCGTAGCGGTGGATTCCGGCAAAGCCGCTGCGAGTGAGAATGAGCGGACGACGGTCGGGGTCATCGTTCATAAGTCCTTCATACACAGTTTTGTTCACCATATTCGGGTAGATGTTGCGCACCATCTCGCCTGGCAGTGTGCCCTTCATTACGCGGCGGCCTACAAGGTCATCGTTTTCGGGCTCGGTAGCATCCTGCCACCAAGCGTCGATGCCATAAGGCTTAAGCAGGCGGCTGCTGAAGTTTTCCCAGTAGAATTTTGCCGCATCGTTGTCGAAAAAGTCAATCCACGATGTGTTTTTAATATAGTGCCCTTGCTCGGTGGCCATTTTGCCAACTTCCGAATTCTCATCAATCTTCGACCACACCGAAATCATCAGCCTTGCGCCGATTTTGTGCAAGTCGTCAACAAGTTTTTTCGGGTTCGGATAGAAGGCTTCGTCGAAGCGCATCGCGTTCCAGCCGTAGCGGCCCCAATATTGCCAGTCCTGCACAATCACGTCCATCGGAATCTGGCGGCGGCGAAACTCGCGGGCCGTGCCGACGATTTCTGACTGCGAGTGGAACCGCTCGCGGCAGTGGATGTAACCCAGAGCCCAGCGCGGCATCAGCGGTGCGGGACCTGTAGTGGCACGGTAGGCGGCAATCACGGCGTCGGCCGGACCGGCAAAAACAGTGTAATCAATGCCGTCGGCCACTGGCGAATTGTATGTGGTTGAGTTTGTTACAAGTTGATACCATACCACTGGGCGGTCGTTTCCAGTGAGTTCGGCGGCAAGTGTGTGCGTGCCTTTCTCAAGTTCGACAATTGTGGACGATGTTGGCGGCAACCAAACGTTACGCATTTCCATAACAGTCTGTCCGTCAATCTGTAAATTGTGCCGGCGCGCCATCGACTGCCCAACATCGAGCAGCAGCGCGTAGCGACCGCTTTCGGCAATCTCAACAGTTGCTTCAAAGCGGTTGTTCTCACGGCGCTCACGGCGGGTACCTTCGGTTGTCGTTACATCAACTTCAACTGCTTCACTTTCAACGTTTTTCTTTGTCAAAGAAACGCTGTCGGCAGGAATGTTGAAGTTGGTCAGGCCATAATTGTTCCAAAGCAGGCCGTAGCCCTTGCTAGACAGCACAAACGGTATGGAAATCTGCGTGTTAACCTGCGTCAGGCGGCGTGGCAACTGGCGTACGTCAAGGTAGCCGTCCTGAAACTGGCCAAGTCCGTAAAGATGCTCATCGGCTGGCGAATCGAACGTTTCTGTGACATTGAATGTGGCGCGGTCTTGCACTGAATCGGCCACAACGCTTCGACTTAATTCATTGAGAATCAAATTGCCATCAGCGTCGTAAAAACTGATTCTGGCGGTTGTCTTGTCAATCTTTGCCGACATCTGCGGAAGCGTCACCACAATCAGGTTGGCGTAGTCCTTCACCTTCATTTGCGGCTTTTTGTCGTTTTCAACGTAAATCCACTCGGGCAGCGACTGGGTAGGCTTTGTCTGGAATTTCACTCGCAACGCATTGTCGTCCAACGCTTTCAATATCAGTTTGCCATCGCGCATTCCGATGGTGGCCACATCGCCGTCGAGCGAGATTGATGTTACCTGATGGCGGACGCACGAAGTGAGCAGCATAGTTGCCAAACCTATGAAAAGAAGAAGTTGTTTCATATTATTTATGTTTTCAGTAAAAAAGGAATTGACCGTTACAGACCAATTCCTTTTTGGAATTTCATACTTTTTATTGCTATTTTTTCAAATTATCGGCTAATTGCTTCATTGTCATAATATTGTTTTCCATCCAATTCCTTATGAACAGCATCAATCCATCTGCCGATTTTATCTTACCATTATTATATAGTGTCTGGAATTCGCCAATTTTGTCGATGAAGTTCTTGAATGTCTGCTTCATCTGCTTCGAATCTTTGAATCCTGACTCATCGGCGTAACCTTCAACTGTTCCAAAGTGGTACGAAGCGAAATCAATCAGGCTGCGGATAGCGTCTTTTATCTCTTTCTTCGATTTATTGGCGCGGTAGGTCGTGTAAACAGAATTTGCTAATTCCGTCAGTTTCTTGAGCTGCTCATCGACTTCAATAATTCCGGTTTCATTTTTATCGTCCCAAGTCAGCAATTCTTGCTCGCCCACAACCATATTCAAATCGCTGTCAGATGTTACTTCCTCATCTGCCTTTTTCGCTTTGCGTGTTTTTGAAGTGTCGGTTTTCGGCTTTGAACTAATTGAGTTATTGTCAGTCTGTTGTGTGCTGTTGGCTAATCGCTCTTCCAATTGAGCGATTTTGTCAGATGACTGTGAAATCTCCTTTTGTAGTTCACCGATAGTGCTGTCGGCATTCATCTTTTCCGTGATGTCAATACCCACTTTTATCACTTTATATGGCCTTGTTTCATTTTGGTCGAGTACTGGAGTGTAAGTCTCTTTTATCCATAAATCGCGGCCATTCATGATTATATGGTTTATCTCGGTTTCGATTTTTCCTCTACGTAGATTGTTCCACATTTGCATGTGGTTCATCTTCTGTGTTGATGTCATTTCAACTCCGTCATCAGATTTCTGACCGATGATTTTGTCTCTAGTTGTGCCGAGCAGGGCGGAGTAGGTATCGTTAACATTGGTTACCACACCGTTCATGTCATATTCAACCACAATCATTTTATCGTTGATGACCTTCATGATGGCGTTCGATTCGTTCTCACGGCGGGCAGCCTCTTCCTGTGTGGCTTGCAGTTCTTCCATATTCTGCCGCATTTCCTCTTCTTTCGATGCCAGTTCTTCTGCCTGGATCTTCGATTGATTAAGCAGATTATTGGTTCGTTCGTTAATCTTCACGGTCGAAATGGTTGAGGCGATGCTTTCAGCAACCTTTTCAACAAAGTTGATTTTGTAGTCTTCTAGTTTGTGGAACGACGCCAACTCGATGATTCCGAAAACATTGTCGTTCAGCACCAACGGAACGAGCAACAGGGTTGAAGCGGTGGCGCTTCCCATGCCTGAAGTTATGTTGATGTAGTCTTTCGGAATGTCGGTCATGTAGATGGTCTTATGCTCGTATGCGCAGCGTCCGACAAGGTCTTCGCCCACAGCAAATCGTTTCTGCATGAACTTGCGTCGGTCGTAGGCAATCGCTGTTGTCATCTCATATTCGGGCACTTCTTTGGTATCATCAAGAACATAAATTGCGCCTTGGTTCACATCAATATATTTAAGAAGATTCCGAAGTATATCATACGACAAGTCTTTAATATTCTGATTATTAGTATGAAGTATTTCTCCGAATTTCGCTAAACCGAGTGTCGCCCAGTTAACTTTTTCATCGGCAATTTTACGTTCTTGGGCTTCTTCTTCTGATTTTTTCAGGTTGTCACGCATATTAATAAGTGCATTCCCAAGTTTGTCATCGGCGCTCAATGCGGTAAATTCGGTGTTGAGATTGCCACTACCAATTTGTTCAGAGAATTCGGCGGCTTTAATAAGTCCGCTGATGACTGATTTCATTGAATTGTTGATATCGTTGATTTCCGTCAACGGTGACTCTTTCAGTTCGTTATTGTTCTTGATGTCGCCATCCGACACGTCAACCAACGATGCGTTAATTGTCTTCAGTGATCCGCTGATTCGTCTTGCCAAAACGAAGGTTATCGCTCCTAAAATAATGAAACACAAGATTAAAAGCAATACAGATACGAGTGTTATATATTGCGCCTCGCCCATTATGTACGATTTTGGTACAAGCACGCACATTACCCATTCTCTGTTGGTCGAGAGTGTGATGGTGTTCAGACAGACAATTTGCGCATCAGCCCCCGAAACTTTGCATTCGCCGGTGTACGGCTCGCGATTTTTAATGTATTGTTCCAAATTGCACTGGCGGTAGTAGGCCGAAAGTACGTTTTGCAATGGTTTGCCACGGTCGTTGTTGTTCTCGCTGTAAAGAACATCGCCATTTCCCGAAGCCAGATATATTTTCAAATTCTCGATATCGGAAAACTTCTTGAAAATTTCGCTCATCAGGCTGTCGACGATAATGCTTGCGGAAACTTCGCCCACAAATATTCCTTCATATTTAATTGGTGCTGATAGTTTGCAAAGGTATGCGCTGGCGTTTTTGTTTGGCAGTTTCTCAAGTGTCGGACCGGAAACTTCTTTGAAATCAGACTCTACAATGTTCCAATCGTCGGTAAGTTTTATGAAATCAGCATTCTGCTCAAGCACCTTGCGGTTGTTGGCTTTCGTTGTCAGCAAACGCTGGTCTTCGTCAGTGTTGTAGTATTCTGAGTAAAGCGATGCCACCGCATTCAGCGTTGAGAAGTAGTTCGTGATTTTTGCGGAGATAGCGTCGGCATTTTGGGTACCGTTCATTCCAACAATCGTTTGTGTGCGGGTTTTTATCAGTTTTTTCGATTTCGTTGCGCAATAGTATGTCGAGAGTGAGAATGTAATAACCGAAGTGAGTAAAATGCTCACCATCATGCTGGTTTTGACTGATATTTTCAATTTCATTGTCCTATATTTTTGTGTTTTAGGCCGATTTATCTCATGCGGCCGTTTCCAATCATTTCAATTTGCTATTTTAAGAAAAAATCGGAAACAATCGCCATACACATATATTTTATATGACAAAAAAATCCCGTCACGTTTTTTATCCGTGGCGGGATTGCTTGTTTTAGTGATTCAAGAAAGTGTTATCCATTTGTCAGTCTGATAGTTCCGCTGCTTCCGTCAATCACAATTTTCTTTGTGTTGTCCACATCGCCTTTGATTATTGCCGATGACAGCGGGTTCAGCACGGCGCGCTCAATCAGTCGTTTTATCGGTCGGGCGCCCAGAGTTACATCGTAACCTTCGTTGGCAATCAGGTCGATGGCCGTTTCGTTGGCCTCAATGCTGATGCCGTTTTTAGCCAAACGGTCGGCCAGACGCGCGATTTGCAGTTTCACAATTTTGCGCACATCGTCCTTGAACAGTGGCGTGAACATTATAATCTCGTCGATACGGTTCAGGAATTCAGGCTTCATCGACGCCCGCAACAGCCCCATAACTTCGCTTTGCGCCTTATCCATCACCTCGTGGCGGTTGCTGTCGTTCATTGTCGAGAATTCGCGCTGGATAATATCCGAACCCAAATTTGAAGTCATTATTATAATGGTGTTTTTAAAATTCACCGTACGTCCCTTGTTGTCGGTCAGTCGGCCGTCGTCGAGCACCTGCAGCAGTATGTTGAACACGTCGGGGTGAGCCTTCTCAATCTCGTCGAGCAGCACCACCGAGTAGGGTTTCCGCCTGACGGCTTCGGTCAGTTGTCCGCCTTCGTCGTAGCCTACGTATCCCGGAGGCGCGCCAATCAGTCTCGAGACAGAGTGACGTTCCTGGTATTCCGACATATCAATTCTGGTCATTTGGTTCTCGTCGTTGAACAAGAATCCCGCCAGAGCCTTTGCCAGTTCGGTCTTGCCCACACCCGTGGTGCCCAAAAAGATGAACGACCCGATTGGCTTGTTGGCGTCCTGCAATCCCGCGCGGCTACGGCGCACAGCGTTTGCGATGGCCTCGATGGCGTGGTCCTGCCCAATAACCCGTTTGTGCAGTTCGTCTTCAAGATTGATGAGTTTATCTCGCTCTGTCTGAAGCATTTTCGTCACAGGAATGTGTGTCCATTTCGATACCACTTCGGCAATATCTTCGGGTGTCACCACCTCACGAATCATTGTGTCAGAGCCTTCGAGCATTGCTTTTTGCTTCTCGATGGCCGCCTCGCACTCTTTGATTCGGCCGTAGCGGATTTCGGCCACCTTGCCGTAGTCGCCGCTGCGTTCGGCCTGCGTGGCTTGGTATTTCAGGTCCTCAATCTGTTTTTTCTTGCTTTGGATGTCGTCCAGAATCGCCTTTTCCGACTTCCATTTTGCCATTTTCGATGTCAGTTCGGCGTTCTTCGCGTTCAGTTCCTCGCTGATTGAATTGATTTTAGCCGTGTTGCCCTCGCGTTTGATGGCCTCGCGCTCAATTTCCAACTGCATAATGTCGCGCTGCAGTTCGTCGATGTCTTCCGGCACCGAATTCATTTCCAGCCGCAGTTTCGACGCCGCTTCGTCAATTAGGTCGATGGCCTTGTCGGGCAGGAAACGGTCGGTGATGTAGCGGTTCGACAGTTCAACAGCGGCAATTATCGCGTCGTCAAGAATCTGAACTTTATGGTGCATCTCATACCGCTCTTTCAAACCACGAAGTATTGATATTGAACTGTTTATGTCGGGTTCGTCAACCATTACAATCTGGAAACGACGTTCGAGCGCCTTGTCTTTCTCAAAATATTTCTGATACTCGTCGAGCGTTGTGGCGCCAATCACGCGTAGATCGCCACGTGCCAGCGCCGGTTTCAGAATATTGGCCGCGTCCATTGCGCCTTCGCCCTTTCCGGCACCCACTAGCGTGTGAATCTCGTCGATGAACAGGATTATCTCGCCGTCCGATTTAATTACTTCATTCACAACGCTTTTAAGTCGCTCTTCAAACTCGCCTTTGTATTTTGCGCCTGCAACCAATGCGCCCATATCAAGTGAGTATAACTTCTTGGTTTTCAGGTTTTCAGGCACGTCGTTCTTGACAATTCGGTGCGCAATGCCTTCGGCGATGGC
>JAEEPS010000092.1 GCA_016284875.1 Salinivirgaceae bacterium
ATGCCTCTTCGCTCTCAATTTCTTGAGTTTTCTGATTCTCTTTTTCCATTTAATTTTAAATAAATTAATGAGTTAGACATTATTTTTAAAAAATCGCACAAAGGTATGGTCTTTGTGCGAGAAATGCAAACTGATATTTGTCAAGTTTTTAGAGTGTAAGATATTAGGTTTTTGGAATTACGAATTATGAATTACGAGTTACGAATTAGAATTTAAACCAGTTAAACTTGTTCAACCCGTTAAACATTAAACTTCTTAACCTCTCTCCTTCTAAACCTCTAAACTTCTTAACCTCTTAACCTCTCCCCTTACTTCAGTCCCGCCTTCAGCGAGCGGATTACTGCGCTGGTGAATCCGGCATGGTCAAGTTCGTTCAAACCTTTGATAGTCACGCCGCCGGGGGTGGTTACTTTGTCGATAGCCTCCTCGGGGTGCATGCCGGTCTCTTTGAGCAGCGTTACGGCGCTCAGCATGGTCTGCAGTGCAATCTGCCTTGCCTGGGCAGGGTAGAAGCCCATCTCGCAGCCGCCTCTCATTTGTGCGCTGATGTAGCGGAAAACGTATGCTATGCCGCAGCTTGCCATCATCATTCCCGCAGCCACAAGGTTTTCGGCCACAACAAGAGTGTCGCCGGCAAGGTCGTAGAGGGATTTCACTTGTGCCAGAGCCTCGTCGGTGGCCGATTTGCCTTTGGCAATGAAACTCATGCTTGCGCCAAATTCGGCGGCAATGTTCGGAATCACGTAGAACAGATTGCCATCGGCGCCAAGCGCTTCGGCCAGTTTGTCGGTGGTGAAATTGGCGGCGTCCGAAACCACAATCTGCCGTTTCAGGTCGAGCACGGGCTTAATCTCGCCAACAACCGTCGGCATAAGCCACGGCTTGACAACCAGCACAACAACGTCGGCGCCCTTTGCGGCCTCCACATTGTCAGTTGTCGTTGTTATCTGCGGATATTTTGCCTTGAAATTCGCAAGCAGTTGCTCGTTTTTGTCGGCAATGGTAATGCTCTCAACCTTGCCACTCTTTGCCCAGCCGTGTATGAGCGCCCCGCCCATATTGCCGGCACCAATCACCGTAAGTTTCATAGTTTTTTGTTTTTCAGATGCGCAAATGTAAGAATAAAACACAAACCGAAAACGCAAACGCTAACCAATTCACCGACACGAGCCAATGCCCTTCATTCGTTCCATAAAAAACGCCGAAGGCGTGACATATCACAGGCTGGGGTGTAAACCCCAGATGGGCGTCAACCCATAAAATGAACGCCGAAGGTGTGGCACAAAATTGTTGCCATAAAACACGTAGAGACGCCATAATATGACGTCTCTACATGAAATTCAATGAATTGCCATTAAATTTTGCCCGGGATTACCATTCTTTTAATTTGTCTATAAAATCTGTTTTGGTGTAAGCACCTTCAACTTGACGATTCTTGTAAACCAGACAGTAGCGGTAATTATTGCCCACTTTGCTTGCCCACAAATTGCCCAAGTAGATTTTCTTTTCGGCATCGAGGTGGTCGCCTTTGGTTTCCAAAAGCACAATCTTGCCCTTTTTGGTCTTGATTATAAAATCGGGGTAATGGTTGATGAATCCGTTAATACAGAACCCCTTACCTCGTTCAAGATTGCGGGTCCAAAATTCAACATTTTCGAGGTTTGCCACATCGTTGATAACCTCACGCTCAAAACCGTCGATGTCGCCTTCTTTTTCGTACAACGATTTTGGAATTCCTGAAATAGTTTTTGTCGGCAAAATTTCGGTTGGCAATGCCCAATTATCTTCGGTGTAAACCAAATCTTTGTCAACCATATTTTTAAACTGGCGCTCCTTATAACCTTCGCCTAACTGTTTGATTTTCTCTTTGATTTTGTCGGCATACGAATATTCGTGGTTCATCAGGTCAGAGAACTGCTCATCGGTAAAACGCTCCAATACGTGACTGATATACAACTCGATTTCTTTATCGGGAATCGGATACATTTTGCCAATAATGTTTTTAAGCCTGTAGGTGCAGTTTTTCACACGGTTGCCTTTCTGTTTGGGGTCAAGGATATAGTTGACAATCGTCTCGTGAACACTGCCTTCAATTTTCAGATATGTGGGCAAATAATTGTTATTCTCGTCCAAATCGACGCGGTACAAAGATGTTTCTATGCTATCGAAATTGATGTTTGAATCCTCGCTGCCCAGTTTGAAATCGCGCAAAAGCATTTCCGACTCAAAAAGAGCGCTTTCGTGAAGTTCGACAAACAAATTGCCCGTCAATTCCTGCGACTTATCTTCGCTCATAAACTGTGGCAGTTTCAGCGATTTAGCCGACTCGCTGAACACATCTTTCATTTTGTAGGTTTTCACTTGCTTCTCTAATTCGTTAGGAACATTTTCTCTTTCTTGTTTTGCCGCAGTTGCTTCAACCGCAGCCTCTTTCTCGACTTCCACTTTAACAAGCCGCTCTATTTCAGCAACATCGTTATTTATTTCTTCTGTTAATGAGGGTTTTTCAGCACTGTAAGCGACTTCTTTTTTATCAGAGCCTTGTGTATCTGCCTCAACAACAGGTGTGAATTTTATTTTGCCCGCGTCGAAATCATCATCTGTAATTGGCGGAATATCTTTTTGTTTATTGTCAAAATCAAGTTCGTGTTGCACTGCTTGAATATCATTTTGTATTTCTTGTTTCGGCTTTTCGGGTTCGGCCATACGGTAATCTTTCTCGCTGAAACCTGCACGATTCAAGCCTTTTACAATGTTGTCGAGCGTATCGAGGAACTTGTTCGAGGCCGTAAGCACATAACTCATATTGAGCATAGCGTTATTGTTGCGCCGTACCCACGGCAGACGAAGCACACGGCCAAGAATCTGCTCCACATCAACCGCCGAACTCTTATCGGCCAATGACGCCAGAATGTAGGCAAACGGGCAGTCCCAGCCTTCTTTCAGCGCGTTAACAGTAATAATGTAGCGCACAGGGCATTGGGGCGAAAGCAAATCCTCGTCTTTTATCTCATTGATGTCGGCAGTTTTAATACGAATCTGATTTTCAGGTATTTTCAAATCAAGAAGCGTCTGCTTGATTTTCTCGTAAGTGACATTTTCCTCGCCAGTGCGTGGCTGCGCCTGAAACAACACAATCGGTCTTATATATTTCCCGCCTTCGGCCTGCGATTTTTTTGCTTCGGTCTCCAACTTGCGCTGCAACTCGAGTGCCGATGAGATAACATCGTTGCGGCTCTGATGGTTATAAACAATCACGGGCAGTTTCACCATATTCTCCTTTTTCAACTCGTAGGCGTCGGTAAAACTGATAATGTTGCTGTTTTTGCGCGGTGTGGCGGTAAGGTCGAGTACAAACGATGGCGAAAGGTTTTGCAACATCTCTACACTCAATTCGGTTTCGGCATTGTGGCTCTCATCGACAACCACAACTGGATGCAAAGACTCCAAAACACGTATCAGTTGCAAATCGGGGTCGCCGTTTTCGTCCTTGCTCACAAGCGTCTCGAACGATTGCAGATAGCCATTTTCCTGATACACTTTGCGGTCTTCTTTGTTACGGGCGCGAAGACTGTCAAAACTCATTACCAATATGCACAGATTTTCTTTGACGGTTGAAAGGCTGAACCGCCCGCCTTGTAATGCTTGCGCTTTGCTGAAAATTTCGACACGATTGGCAAAATCGGTGTTAATGCGCTGACGGTAAGGATGTTCTGTATTATTGAGGTTGCGTAGCGTCTGCTCCAAAATGGTTACCGACGGCACAAGCCAAACGACCATTTGTGGGCGGCTACTGTCGAACTCGTGAAAAATGGTGTTGAGCGCGGCTGAAGCAATGAATGTCTTGCCACCGCCCGTTGGTACCTTAATGCAGACGTGCGGTGCGTTTTTCACATTGTTTTTGTACGGTTCTACCGCCATTCCAGGAAATGGTGTAAGTGGCGTGCGCGGATGCGTGAGCCAGAAATGCGAGAACGCGGTCTCGGCGTTCTTCTTTTCCTGAACACATTGCATAAAGCGTTGCAAATCAGCCAATATCTGTTGTTGGTATGATTTCAGTTCCATAGTTGTACAGTTTTTAGAATTTTCTAATATCGCGCGGTATCTTCTTGAAAACTATATGGTTGAGTTGCATAAAACTCTCCGACAGCAAACAGTTGTCAGCATAAATCACATATTGCTCCGCCTTTTGCGCAATGGTGTTCAGAAACGCCTTGTCGAGCGTTGTTGTGCGGTTCGGTTCGTAATAGAAATAATAATCCGTTCCGTTGTGGTTGCCTAACAAATATGGCAGTGTGTCCCTATCAGCGTTGTACGGCTCGTGTGTCTCGCTGTACCAAATGTATTCACGCATTTTTTCGGTGCCAACGGTTTCGTTCAGATATCCATCAGCATCAAAAATTGGTACACCCAATTCGTAGAATGCGAAGCCACCGCCAGTGCCTGTTATTTCGCCTTTGGCTTTATTTATACCAACCACTTTAAGAGAATTATCCTCAATTCGTTTAACAACTCTATCGAATTCACTTTTAGCGTTTTTTGCTTCATTTTCAAAATCTTCCACAAACGATGGCCATTCTTTCAAATTATTAGTTGTCAGTTCTTGAGAATAAACTGTCGTTTCCACATCAGAATCATAACCATACCCTTTTATTACTCGCTTAACACGTTCTGCTGTAAGATTGTCTGCATAGTCTTCCATTTCCACAAGAATGAACTTGCGGTTGCCACCATCTTTTTTATTATATTCTAAAACTGCTTGTGCTGTAGTGCCACTGCCTGCGAATGAATCTAAAATAATAGCATCTTTATTTAAATCCATTATCTTCAATATGTGTGAAACTAATTCAACAGGTTTTGGAAAACCAAAAGTTATTCCTATTTTTTTGAGCAAATCTGCCCCTTTTCTATTTATAAAATCAATCCAAATATTACGAGGAACAGCGCCTTTATCTAATCTTTCATCTAAATAACTTTTTGTATAAACATTATATTTGGCTTTATTACCGTGTTCATCTAAAAGGGGTGACGTTTTTGTCTCTTTAAAAACCAATAAATTCTTTTTCTCTAAATATGTTTGATATGTCCATCTCCAAATTTTATCTTCCTTTGTTTTCGGCACTATGAATGCTGCATCTTCTTTTTCTGTTGGGAAAATATTTCCAGGTGGAATTAAAAGAGAGTTATCGGGCGCTTTTATGTAATAACGCTGATTTGCACAACCTCTCAATGGGTCCAAGGCTGATTGATATAAAGCGACATCATCTCTATATCTAACACCCTTCTTCTCTCCTGTTGTTTCTACTTTCTTGAATAAATCTTCTTTTACTTCACCTACAAATGCTTTTAATGACTCGACTTTTTTAGCAAATACTACAATAAAATCTAAACTTGGTGCAAAAAAACTGCCTTTGTCGCTTGCCGTTTTTGAAACGCGCCCTATTACACTTATTTTATTAGAACCACCAAAAATTTCTGAACCTATAAAAATCAGATTATCTAATTCCTCTTCACCAATACTTATAAAAATAGCACCATCATCTTTTAATAATTTTTGAAGAAGTTTTAATCTTGGATACATCATACATAGCCATTTGTCGTGGCGCGTAAGGTCTTCAAATTCATCTCCTACTGCTTGTCCAAGCCATTTACGAATGCGAGGTGAATCAACATTATCATAATACACCCAACCACCTTCTCCAGGTTTGGCTCCAGTATTATATGGCGGGTCTATATATATACAATTGATTTTGCCTTCATATTTTGGCAGTAAGGCTTTTAGGGCTTCGAGGTTGTCGCCGTGGATAATCATATTATCGCTATCGGCATCACCAAATGTGTATTTCTTCTCTAAAGTGCGGAACGGCACTTGCAAGTGGTGATTCACCACCGCATCTTTTCCAATCCAGTTTAGTGTAGGCATATTGCTATTTGTTTAGCGCGATATGCTACCGATTCCCTTTTTCTACGACCCAAACGAAGGCGAGCATTAAGCCTTCATCGTGAGGTCGTAGGATTACCTTCAAGGAAAAGACAAAATGCCCGCATAACTGCGAGCATCTGCTGAATGTCTTTCCTTGAATTTCTTACATTTTGTGAAGTTTCCTACGTTTCACGATGTCGGAACAAGTAGCAAATGCTGTGATTAATAATATGTTATTTAAAATTCACTTTCTCGCTTAATGTCGTTTTTTAAGTTAAACATCAAAAATTATCAGCCCTCGCGCTTGGTGCGCAATGGCTTGTCAAAAATAGAAAAGAAGAATTTAAAAGGGAAGTGAAAAAATGAAGCCTTATTCCCATTTTCTCATCAGCCTCATTCCTTCTCATTTGTCCTATTCCGTCCTATCATGTCTTATCATGTTCCATCATCAGTCCTATCCCGTCCTATTTGTCCTGTCAGTCACACCGTCGCCCCCAAAAAACAAAGGCCGCAATTCCTCACAATCGTGAAGAATCGCAGCCTTCTCATATATCGGGGAAAAATTTGTTTCTAATCTTTGTCGTTTCTAATTTTTAACACTGTGTGTAGCAATGTTTTCTTGTAGAAATCACCCTCCCCCGAACACTCTTTTTTGCCTACAGTTCGTCCTCGTACAAGTCGATGCTGTATTTTTCACATAGAACTTTTACTGCGCACGGCGGTAGCATTTTCGCATTCCGGCTAATGCCCATCTGCTTAAACGCCTTCTCACATTCTTTTAACCATTTGCGCAGCGTCGTGGCCGAAATTCCAACCTTCCCTGCCAACTCACTTTTGCTCATCGCTCTAATAATGCGCACTTTCATATTTACCTCCTTTCCGCCTTTAATTGTTCAACATAAAAATTGCATATATAGCCATTCGTTTTTTTAATCATATTTTGTTGTGTTTAATGACTATATATTAGTCTTTTGCAAAGATACAACTCGAGGTAGGGACCAAAATTGCACCCATCACCATTGTTATTAAACGGTTATTAACAAGATTGATTATCAGCAATTTAGCAAAAATTTTCAATCACATCTTACTGTCATACAACAAAAACAAGATTTTCAACAATAGATTGTTAAAAGGTTAAAAACACACATTATACACGGCATCATCATTTTCCCTATCGCCCATTCCGTCTTATCAGTCCCATTCCAACTCCTTTTTCCCATCCCCGAGTAATCCCCGAGTAATCCCCTCGCGGGCTTATCGCAAACTTTCCCGCCGTATCCAACCGAAACCAACCGCATCCAAAAGGAAACGAAAGCAAACCGCACGAAACAACTTTATTGCAAATTATTCAACCGCATTCAACACGATTCAAAACCCGCCCCTGCCGACATCTTACCTTCGCCTCGTCATCGGCAATGTCGCAGGTGATTTAAAAATTATAATTATGTCCAAAATAACATTTGAAACCCCTGTAAAATACGTTCAGGGGAAGTTGAGCAAGAGCGATAACTCTTACTTTTCAGTACGTAACGGTAAGGCTTGCCTTACCAAGTGTTATAACCAGTACGATGGTGGCAATACCGAACAGCAGCAGGCCGCCCGTCAGCGTTTCGCCGATGTGCAGAGGCAGGTGACTGCCGAACTTGCCGACCCCGTAAAACGCGAGGAATGGGAAGCCCTGTTTGCCGCACAAGACAAACACCACACCTTACGTGGTTTTGTCTTCGCCATGCTCTACAGCGAATCTTCGTAATGGCATCGTACTGCTACTATGCAAAAAAAGGTGTGCACGCACACCTTTTTTTTGTTTTTGCCCCAGTTTGTCATATAGTTTAATATTTCGCCAATCATCTTTCTCCCGTCCCGTGTGCGGCGTACTCGCCGCCCCCAAAATCATATTTTGTTCAGTCAGCGTCGTACTCATCGCCAATCCCCTTCCGTCAAGTGTGCGACGTTCACGTCGCTCCTAAAACCACCAAAGGCAGTAACCCGATGGTCTCCTATAAATTTGTCCAACACCCAGCACCAATCTTGCCCCATAAAAACTTGTTTATAAATAGTGCGATTTTCCGCCGTCAGCCGGAAAAACATTTTACTCAAATTGCTATTTTAGCCACTTGTTAAAAATTTGACGTGTGAAATGAAGTACAGAATATTAGTTACAGGCTCTAACGGTCAATTAGGTAGCGAATTACGCGAATTGTCTGCCAAATATGCCGATTATGAGTTCACGTTTACCGATGTGGCGGAGTTGGACATAACAAGCCTGAGCGCGCTTAACGATTTCTTTCAGAAGAACGGAAAATTCGATTTTCTGATAAACTGCGCGGCTTACACGGCTGTTGATGCCGCAGAAAGCAATCAGGAACTTGCCTTCAAACTGAACACCACTGCTGTAGATATGCTGGTTGAAATGGCTGGCAAATACGGTTTCTTCCTTATTCAGATTTCCACCGACTACGTGTTCGATGGCGAGAAGAACCGCCCCTACGATGAGGACGATGTGCCGATTCCGAGTTCGGTTTACGGCAAGACAAAAAACGATGCCGAGCATATTATACTCTATTCCGATGTCAATGCCATTGTAATCAGAACTGCTTGGCTTTATTCAACTTACGGAAAGAATTTCGTTAAGTCGATGATAAAATACGGCACCGAGCGCGACGAACTGAACGTGGTTTTCGACCAGGTGGGCACACCAACCTATGCCCGCGACCTTGCCGACGCCATTCTGCAGATTCTGCCGCAGTTGCAGGCAATGCCGAAACCCTACACCGACCTTTTCCACTACACCAACGAGGGCGTGTGCAGTTGGTACGATTTCACGCAGCACATTCTGCGCCACGAGAACATCAACTGCCGGGTAAACCCCATCCGCAGCGAGCAGTACCCCACACCCGCCAAAAGGCCGGCTTTCTCGGTGCTCGACAAGTCGAAAATAAAAACAAAATTCGGCATCACCATCCCGTACTGGACCGACAGTCTCGACGAGATGCTGAAAAAACTGAAAGATACTAATGTCTAGTGCCTGATGCCTAGTGCCTTAAAGCAAAAACTTAATACTTAAAACTCAGAAAACTTAAAACTTTAAAATATGCAATCAGATTTATTACAAACCGTTAAGCAGCGCGCTCAGGCGTGGCTCAACACCGCTTCAATCGACGAAGAGACAAAGAAGCAGGTGAAAAATATGATGGAAAACGATGAGAATGAACTCGTTGAGTCGTTCTACCGCGATTTGGAATTCGGCACAGGCGGCTTGCGCGGAATTATGGGCGCTGGCACCAACCGAATGAATATCTACACCGTGGGAATGGCCACACAGGGCTTGTGCAACTACTTGCTCAAGCAGTTCGCGGGCAAGGAGATAAAAGTGGCGTTGGCTCACGATAGCCGCAACAACGGCCGCACCTTCTGCGAGGCTGCTGCACGAATCTTCGTGGCAAACGGAATCAAAGTCTATCTGTTTGATTCTCTGCGTCCAACACCCGAACTCTCGTTCGCAATCCGCTACCTGGGCTGCCAGAGCGGCGTGGTTGTAACCGCTTCGCACAACCCGAAGGAGTACAACGGCTACAAGGTTTATTGGGACGATGGAGCGCAGATTATCGCGCCGCACGACACCAATATTATAAATGAAGTTCAGAAAATTACTTCGGTTGATGAAGTGAAATGGGGCAAGGGCAACGACGGAATCACAATTATCGGCGACGATGTTGACAAACCATATCTTGAACGTATTAAGGCACTTACGCTGTCGCCAGAGATTATCGCCAAGCACAAGGATATGAAGATTGTCTACACCCCGATTCACGGAACGGGTGTGCGCCTTGTGCCCGCAAGCCTGAAAAACTACGGCTTCGAAAATATTATTCACGTTGATGCACAAGACGTTAGCGACGGCAACTTCCCAACCGTCAAATCGCCGAACCCCGAGGAGCCTGCCGCAATGGCAATGGCCATTGAGAAGGCGAAAGAGACTGGCGCTGAACTAGTTATCGCCACCGACCCCGATGCCGACCGCGTTGGTATCGCTGCCAAAAACAACAAGGGCGAGTTCGAGTTGCTCAACGGCAACCAGACGGGCTCAATCCTTATCTACTACCTGCTCAACAAGTGGAAAGAGAACGGCAAACTGAAAGGCAAAGAGTTCATTGTCAAGACGATAGTAACCACCGAACTGCTTGCCGCAATGGCCAAGGATTTCGGCGTTGAGTACTACGACGTGCTCACAGGCTTCAAGTTCATTGCCGACGCCATTAAGCGCAACGAGGGCAAGAAGCAGTTTATTGGCGGTGGCGAGGAATCGTACGGCTACCTTTGCGGCGATTTTGTTCGCGACAAGGACGCCGTTATGTCGTCGTCACTGATTGCAGAGGCCGCTGCGTGGGCGTTCAGCCAGGGCAAGTCGCTGTTCGACTTGTTGGCCGAAATCTATATGCGCTACGGATTCTATCGCGAGAAACTCGTGAACATTGTGAAGAAGGGCAAATCGGGCGCCGAAGAGATTCAGCAGATGATGACCGACTTCCGCAGCAATCCGCCTAAAAAGGTGGCTGGCTCTGAAGTTGTCTGCATAAAAGATTACAAGTTGGGTAAATCAGTTGATTTAAAGACAAATAAAGAGACTGAAATAACTCTGCCGAAGTCGAATGTTCTGCAGTTCATTACTGCCGATGGAACAATTATTTCGGTTCGTCCGTCGGGTACCGAGCCGAAAATCAAGTTCTATATCGGCACTAAAATGCCACTTGAGAAAGCGGCTGACTATCAGACAGTTTTCGGCAAACTGAACGACAAGATTGCAACTATTTGCAGTGATTTGAAGTTGGCGTAAAACGGACAATCGTTTGGTTGAGAAAAGTTTAGAAAGTTAAGAGTCTGAACCTTCTAAACTTTCTGAACAGCGAAGCGCTAAACTTTTATGGACAATAAATCGATATTGGTAAAAAACACAATCAATCGAAAAACAAAAAATTGATTGATACGTAAAGCGAATCGTTTTAAATAAAATTTGGTGTTATGATTTACACATTAGGCGAAATTGTACTGGACATTATCACCCGCGATTTCGACAATATGAGGGCGAAACCGGGCGGTTCGATGCTGAACACCGCTATTACTTTGGGGCGGTTGGGAATGCCGGTGAACCACATATCGTACCTTTCGTTCGACCAGAACGGCCGGCTGATTCTCGATTTTCTGGCCAAAAACAAGGTGGGCGCCAACTATATCTATATGTCGGACGCAATCCGCACCAACCTTGCGTTTGCGCACCTTGACAAGCAGAACAAGGCCCACTACACCTTCTATAAGGATGATTTAGAGGATTATACGCTGATGAAGTTCCCGAACATTCACCGCGGCGATGTGATAATCTTCGGCTCGTTCTTCATTCTGAACAGCCGCGCCCACGATGTGCTCAAATCGTTCCTGCAAAAGGCCAAAGAGAACGGCGCCTTCCTGGTTTACGACCCGAATTTCCGCGCGTCGGACAAGCCGCGTCTCAACGAGTTGATGCCGTACATTGAGAGTTGCGTGCGCCTGGCTCATTTGGTGAAGGGCTCTGACGAGGATTTCGAGGTGATTTTCAAGACCACCGACAGCAGCGAAGTCTGGAACAAAGTGAGCGAGTTGGGTGCTAAATCGCTGATTGTGACCCGCGGAAAGAACGGCGCCGAAGAGTTCTCAATGCAGGGTAACACCCATATTAACGGCTGCGACATTGAGCCCGTGAGCACCATCGGTGCAGGCGACACATTCACCGCAGGACTGGTTTACCAACTGTCGCAACTGTCACAGATTAAGAATGTTATCGACGGCACGCAGGTTGAATGGCTGCCAGTTTTGAAAACAGCCAATGAGTTTGCCGCGCAGGTTTGTATGAGTTACGAGAACTACCTGTCGTGGGATTTCATAAAGAACCTGAATGTACAGTAAGGACGAGGCCCGTCAACTGATGACCGACTTCTGGAACGGCTTTGCGAACTACAGCCGCTGCCAGTCGGTCAGGTTGGGGCGGCCAGTCGAATGGATGCTGTACAAAACAGGAATCAAAGGGCTCGAACTCAAGTTCGACCTTGACTGCAAGTGGATTCGCACGGTGGTTGAGGTGAACGCCCGCAGCGAGAGCCGCCGAGCCGAAATCTACAGCGAGTTGCGCCGTTACGCGCCCATACTCGAAACCGACCTGCCCGCACCGCTGCATTGGACAGACAATCATAAACTTGACGTTGGCAAACCCGTAATGCGCGCCTACTGTGAGCGCACCGACCTGAACTTCCACAACCGTGCCGTTTGGCCCGAAATGTATGAGTTTATGTTCAGCACAATGCTGCCCCTGCAAGACAATTTCAGCGATATTCTGCCAGTGCTGGAGGAGAAATTCGCGAGTTTTAAGTTTTAAGTTCCGCAGTTTTAAGTTGGCGGATGGTTGTTAGATATTGATTTTTAATTTCGTATATTTGTATCAACCAAAAACGTTTTTGCGATGGACACACCGACAATGACACGATTGATAGCCGATTATTTCAAGACTCAGCCCGTGCTGAAGGCGTGGCTGTTCGGCTCGTTCGCGCGCGGCGAGGAAACGCCGTTGAGCGATGTGGACTTGCTTGTGGTTCTCGACCATTCGCAACCTATCGGGTTGAAATTCTTTGGAATGTGGAACGATTTGGAAGACCTGCTCGACCGCTCTGTTGACCTGGTGGAAGATGGATGTTTGATGCCATTTGCTGTTGAGAGTGCCAATCAAGACAAAAAACTGATTTATGAGAGAACCGCTTAAAGACAAAACCAGATTAGAGCATATTTTAATGGCCGCCGACAACGTGGCTCGCTATACTGATGGCAAGACATTCAATGATATGCAGGCCGACGATATGATGTGTTATGCCGTGGTTTACAATATTATGAGTATTGGCGAAGCGGCATATCATTTGTCGAAGGCTTTCCGCAAAGAACACCCCGAAACAGAATGGGACATTATTGTAAAAATGCGTAATGTTCTTGCCCACGACTACTACAAACTTAAAATCCAGACAGTTTGGGAAGTGGTACAAAGCAACATACCACCACTTCGAGAACAAATAACCCGCTATTTATCAGAAACTGATTGGGACGAGTGGGAGAAAAATGACGTGGTGATAAAGGAAACTGCCGTTCATAAGAGCCTAATACAAACAGCCTTACGTATGAAGAACGACGGTGTTGACGCCAAGCAAATTTCACGATACACAGGCCTGCCTATTGACGAGATTGAAGCGCTTTGATTGAATTACCAATTGCAGATTTCAAATGGTTGTTGCTAATAGTTGCGACAATCACACAACACGTTACCATTTTAATTCCTAAATTCTAACTCATAAATCCTAAATAGCCAATGCCCTACGCCGACAACCCGCAACTGCAACTAGCATACGATTTTGTCCAGTACACCAACCGCAACGTGTTTCTGACGGGGCGGGCAGGAACGGGCAAAAC
>JAEEPS010000015.1 GCA_016284875.1 Salinivirgaceae bacterium
AAAACGCTAAAAGTCTTATTTTGAATTGATTATTTCGATAATCTCTTCCAAGCTCTTTTTTGAATTCGGCATAATATTTTCAGGAACCGGCTTACCTGTTGCAGTTCCAGCCTGAAAGCGCTTGCACTCTTTGAATTTTCCTGGCACAAGGCAATACATATTTTTATATGCCACACCGGTATAATCGTTTACTAAAATGCCTTTTTGAAAAATCGGACACTTCTCGAGTTTGGCGCAAACACTGTTTTCCATATATCAACTTTTTAAATATTTATAAATCAACAAATTAATTTTGCCGCACAGCAAAACATACCCTAATACGCAATTTTGAGGAAAAAGATACATTTGCGGCAAAAAAAATAATAGAAAATATGGACTTTCTGCCTAACGACCCCGCAATTTTGGTTTCAAGCATCAATATGCTGCTTCGCGATGAGGAATTCGACTCGCTCGAATCGCTTTGCTACAACTTCAACCGTGAGCCCGACGAGATTAAAGCCCGACTGCTGGCCAACGGATTTGTTTACAGCGAAGAACAACGCCAGTTCCGCCCCCAAAACTACAATGCGCAATGATTGGAAAAGACTGCATTGAGACGGCCTACAGTTTTCTGCACCAGAAGGAGCGAATCTACGCCCACTCCACTCTCGACTGGCAGAAAGACGATATTGAGATTGCCATTGGCGATTATGCCGACGAGATGAACCAGGAACTTTACAAAACTCTGGCCCGCGGTCGAGCCGATTTCCTGCGCGACCACGCCCGCTTTGCCAACGACATCGCGGAAGCGGTTGCCGTCCTCGAAAATATGCTATATCAATAATTTACGCTCAACGGATTTATTGCTGATTTTTATGAAAATCGCACTATTTTCGCGGCTCAATTCAGATTGACAATGGCGCAACTGCAAACATTTTTCGATTATGTGTGGCACCGCGGCAAGAACTCCTGCCTGACGCTCTTCAAGTTTATGGTGCCTATCTCAATAATAATCAGATTCATACAGCAATGGGGACTGCTATCGTACATTTGCGACTACCTTGAGCCGGTGATGCAGATTGTGGGGCTTCCGGCCGAGACCGCCATTGTGTGGCTAACTACAATGGTTGTAAACATTTACGGCGGTTTTCTCACTCTTTTCAGTATCTATCCGCAGATGGAACCGATGACTGTGGCGCAGATGACCACGCTATTTACAATGATGCTGGTGGCGCACACCTTCCCCATCGAGATTACCATTGCGCAGAAAACGGGCGTCAAGGCGTGGGTGATGACTGCCATCCGCTTTGTTTTCGCCATTCTGCTGGGCATTCTGATGTCAAGGATGTACAACGCGCTCGGTGCTTTGCAGGACGAAGCCACAATATCGCCGTTCCTCACCACAACGCAAACAAGTTGGGGCGCGTGGGCGCTGAACGAGTTAAAAAACTATGCCATAATCACTTGCGTGATATTCACTTTGGTAATTTTCTTGCATTTGCTCGATGTTACAGGACTAATCCGCGTTGTGAACAAAGTGATGGGACCCACACTCAAATGGTTGGGAATCAGTCAGAAGGTTCTGCCAATCACCATCATCGGCCTCACATTGGGCATTGCCTACGGCGGCGGCCTGCTGATTGAAGAGAGCCGCCAGAAGGACATCGACATAAAAGGCATCTTCTACTCAATGACGCTTATGGGGCTGTTTCACAGCATTATAGAAGATACGCTGCTAATGCTCTCGATGGGCGGCCATTGGACGGGCGTGGTGCTGTTCCGATTTGTCTATGCCTGCATCATCACCTTCATTTTTGTGAAATGCACCAACCGTATGCCTCTCGACAAATTCGAGCGGATTTTTATGACTAAAGCGGTGAAAAACAGAGAGAAGGCTGTTTAGAAATTCACATTCAACTTCACATTGAACCGTCGGCCTGTGAGCGAGTTCTCGACGGCATATTGGCGGTTGGCGAAGTCGGTCACCCACTCGAACGAAGCCACGTTGCGGCGGTCGATAACGTTGAGCACTTCGGCGCAAATCCACGCTTCCTTCACGTAGTAGAACGGGTTGCTCTTTGAGTAGGTCTTTTGACTGTTTTTCAGGCTTTTAGAGAATCCCAAATCGACACGTTGGTACGACGACATTCGGCCCGTGGCCATATAGCGCGGCGACTGCGGCGGCCCAAACGGCAGACGCGAGCCGTAGTTGATTTGCAGGTGCACCTTGTAATCGGGGTTGCCAGGGAAATAATCCTGAAAGAACATACTGATATTCAGCCGTTGGTCGGTGGGGCGCGGAATGTAGCCAGGGTGGGTTGTGTACTCGTTGCCGTCGGCGTCGGTTTTAACCCACACGTCGTTGCGAATGTCTTCTTCGGTCTGCATCAGCGACAGGCTGAACCACGAATCGACGCCCTTCACAAACTCGCCGTTGATTTTCATATCGAGCCCCATCGCGTAGCCGTCGGCATCGTTGCGGCCCGAGTAAATGGTGCGCAGGTTGTCGATTTGGTACGATATAAGGTCGGTCAACTTCTTGTAATACAATTCGGTAATGAACTTGAACGGACGGTTCCAGGCAGTAAAATTCCAATCGGCGCCAGCCACAAAATGCAGCGATTTCTGCGCGCGAATGTCATTGTTTATCTGACCGTCGGCCATTCGCATCTCTTTGTAAAATGGTGATTGATAGTAATATCCGCCCGAAACTTTGAACACAATGTCGCGCTGCCAATTGGGCTTGTACGACAGACTCACGCGGGGCGAAACGAGCAGTTCGTCGTTGAACGTCCAATAGTTGGCGCGCAGCCCCACGGTCAGGTGCATTTCCGACGAGTCGAACATAAACTGATAAACATCCTGCACATAGGCCTGTAACCTATTGGATTTGACGCTGTTATTGGCGCGCAGACTGTAACTCATATTCACCTTGTCGGGACGGTGCGGCATTGAGTAGCCTGCCGAATCAATCATTGTCCATTCCGAAAGGTTGTCGTCAATCTGCTGACGCTGAACCGACAAGCCCCAGTTCAGGAAGTGGTTGCCGCTGCTGAACAAGCCTTTGTGCTCAACGCTTAACACTTTGGCATCGAGATAGTTGCGCCCGTGATTGCGGAACGCGCCAATGCCCACGGTGCTCACGCTGTCGCCGTAGGAACTTGCGCCCACGGCGTTATCTATCTCATTTATAAAATATTCGCTCAAAATGTCGTAGGTTTCGCTCTCGTGGGTGCTGAATGCCGACGCCGTGAGTTTCAGGCTGAAGCCGTCGTTGACTTTGAAATCGGCCGACAAGGCGCCTGTATAGGTGTTAAATGCGTCTTTTTCAGCACCTTCGAAAAACATCCGCAATTCCATTGGTTGGTTGAAAAGGCCGAATTTGGTGCGTCGGTTGCGCGGCAGAAAATTATAGACGTTGCTCGAGCAGTTGCCCAGAAATCCCAACTCAATGCGGCTAGTCAAATCGAATGACAGATAAGTTTGAAAATCAATAAATTTAGGGTCATAATCGCCCGACGTTTCGAGCGAGTTGAGCAGATATTTGTTTCGCTTGTAGCGGAAGCCCGAAATGTGGTGGAAACGGTGGTTGAAACTGTCGCCGTGAAGCATCACCGAGCCGCCGAAAAGGCTTGCCGCGGCCGTTCCGCCCCACCCTGCGGGACGCTTATATTTAATGTCGAGAACTGACGACATCTTGTCGCCGTACTTGGCGTCGAATCCGCCTGCCGAAAAGAGCAGCGACGACACCATATCGCTGTTGACGAAACTCAAGCCTTCCTGCTCGCCCGAGCGCACCAGAAACGGCCGATAGACTTCTATTCCATTGACATACACAAGGTTCTCGTCGAAACTGCCGCCGCGCACCGAATACTGCGAACTCAACTCGTTGTTGGCCGCCACGCCAGGCATCGTCTTAATCAGGCTCTCAATGCTTCCCGAAGCGTCGGGCAGCACGCCCATCACCTTGGGATTCAATCGCGTAAGCGTGCTTTTGCGCACCTGCACGTCTTCAACTGTCACCTGCTCAAGTTCTTGCGACGTTGCCACCAAATCGACATCGAGCCGCCGCTGCTGCCCGTCGGCAAGCATCACCTGTTCCCAGCGCGTCTGATAGCCAATCATCGAGAACGATACGTAAACCGATTTGCCTGAAGCGATGTTGAGTTTGTAAGTACCATCTTGTGCGGTAACAGTGCCACGTTCATTGTCTTTCAGCACCACGTTGACGAACTCGAGCGGCTCGCCCGACTGGTTGGTGACGCGTCCGAAAATGCAGGTCTGCGCCGAAACCGCGCCTGCCGCCAATATCAATAATGCGACTAAAAAATTTCTCACAAAGGCGATTTTGCTGCAAAAATATAAAAACACCAACGCAAACTTTAAACTCAAACTGAAAACACAAACACAAACTGAAAACACAAACGTTAACCTTGTCGGGATTATTATTGGCGGAAGATTACCCGCAACTCAAAAAAAATTTTTAGCGGCTTCGGTTTTATAATCAACTTCGTGTTATATTTAGAAACGAGTTATTGAGAAAACAATTATTTGTAACTAAAAGAGAATCAACTATGGTATCGCAATTTCAAATCACACTGCCAAACTACAAACGTGGCTATCATCTGATAACGGGCACCATCATCAAGAGCCTGCCCGAACTGCCTGAACAGGGTCTGCTGCACCTGCTCATTCAGCACACATCGGCGGCGCTTTCGCTCAACGAGAACGCCGACCCTGCCGTCCGCGCCGACTTTGAGTACGTGTTCGACAAACTCATTCCCGAGCGCGACCCCAACTATACCCACGACACCGAAGGCGCCGACGATATGCCGGCTCACATCAAGGCGTCGATGATTGGGCCGTCGGTGACCATTCCAATCACCAACCACCAATTGAATCTGGGCACCTGGCAGGGCATCTATCTCTGCGAGTTCCGCAACTACGGCGGGCGCCGCAACATTGTGGGAACGATTATCAGTTAAACCGAAGGATTGACTGATTGATGGATTGATTAATTGAAGCAATAAAAAAAAACGAGAGTCGCGGCTCTCGTTTATTTTTGTTCTATATTTTATTTAAGAATGTGATTATCAGTTCATTTCCGTTTCGTTCTTACGGACAACAATCGTGTGGCACATCATATCGTGCAGAGCCTGATGGCGGTCGCCAGCGGCAAAGAAGCAACCGATGAAGATAACGAAGCCAAAAAGCGAGCCAAAAAGATTGAACAACATTGCCAAACCAACAAGCGACAGCACTCCGCAAACTTTCGATACGTGTTTCAGCAAATAACGCCCAACGAGCGCACCAACAGAAGCATTACCGCCTTCAGCATTGGCTATTTTAAGCCCTAGAATCAACTTGCCAACCGATGCGCCAAGGAAAATCTCTGTCGAGAAATAAATCAGCCGAGCAAAGATGACAATCAACGAGATACGTGTAGTTGTGACAAGCATATTAACCATCTCTGGCGTATAGACCTGCGCAAAAATCGGATTCGATGAAATTATGCCATCTATTTGTTGCTGAGCCTGAACCGCCATCCACGAGGAAGACACTCGGCTCATTATAGCCGCTAGAATCCAGACAAAAACCATGTCGATAACAAAAGCGCCCAAACGCGGGCCAAAACCAATTCTCTTTTCCATAATTGTAGTTTTTAGTGATTAAAACCCGGCAAACCGCTGCCGAAACGTGCCGTGAAAATACAATTTTACCCGAAACAGCCAACCATCAGCATCATTTTTGCAACCATTGGCAAGCCGCTGCCAATGTCAACAGAACTGTGTGATAGTGCATTATGAGCGCCGTAAAAATATTTTTTGTTTTTTGCGGTAGCGACTATTGCGAATATGAAAAAAGGCACTACTTTTGCAACGCTTTTCAGAAATGATAGCGCAGAGTTCTGACAAATGGTGCGGTAGTTCAGTCGGTTAGAATATCGGCCTGTCACGCCGGGGGTCGCGAGTTCGAGTCTCGTCCGCACCGCAAGAAGCCTGATTAACGAATGTTAGTCGGGCTTTTTTGTTGCTATTTCCACAAAAAAAATCACCGCGTAGCATCATATCCACGCGGTGACTTGTTGATCAATCGTCAGGCACTAACTTCTTTTATACAAAACACATACGGAGACAAGCACAACTAAAAGCACTGTGACAATGTACGCCCAAACGTGGTTGACGCGCGAAGTGGCCGAAATGGTGTAATCGTGCGGGATGAGCCGTTCGCCCGTGAGCGGGTAAAAGACTGTATCGTTTTGGCAGACACCAATTCCTGCATCAGTAATTTTTCCTGGCATTGTGAGCGTGTATGGCACCGATAAATCAAGCACACTCCATAATTTACCATTTTCTCTCACAAGGGCCTTGCCACTTGGCGTTTCATCAAAAAAGAAGCCGTAGGCATCAGAATGGAAGAAATCTTTGAACACTTTTTTATGGTCAACATCCATAATATCACCAAATTTCAAAACATAATCCTTAAAAGAACCGCGCTGCGCAATGAACTGCTCACGGCTGATTGGCGGATTGATGACTGAATCGTAATGGTTGGCAATAAAGTCGAAATTCAACTGGAAAATATTGTCGTTTAACCAGTTAGTAACAGCGCTTTCTATTGGATTGAGTTGTTCTGCCAACTCCGCACCACTCAACCCCTGAAGCATTTCAGGCTGACCTGTAAACCAAAAACTTGCAACATCATCTTCGAGATAATCAGTGATTGGATGCGAAAAAACATCGCCGACGCTGCTGAACACTTCCGTGAAGGTGTAATCGGTGTAAAACCAACGGAATTGCTTTGTAAATGAAGATGTTGCCTTCAACTGTACGCCATTGAGTTGCAGTGGCATGTCTTCGCTCATCTCGGCCACGGTGTTGTAATCGTGAGTCAGAACGGAGGTTACCGTGTCGCCATTGCCAACTTGCGTGTAAGAATAAGTGAAACCACTGATTTCTAGGCATTCTGGAACGGGTTGTGCCCTGCGCTGGCTGCTGTCGGTCCAAAGCGTGTCGCGCATCTCTTGCGACATAACATCGCTATAACTAACTATGCGTGTGCAAGTTCCATCGGGGTGGATGGTGGTGTGCATCTCAACATCAGACTGCTCGATGCACGACGAAAAAAGTGCAGCGGCCATCAATAACGAGCCGCCAAGTTTAACGGTTTTCATAAATCATACGTTTTAATTGTGTGTAACTCAATTGTTTAGTCAAATATTTTTGTTGCCGCACTGAATACATCTTTTTAAATGACTCGCTGCGCGACACGTGTACTGCGTGAATGATTGCAACACTTGTATTTTGCTGACGTTCAGCGGGTTTGTTTGCAAATACAAACATTCCGATGAGCCATACAGCGGCCATTGCCGAAACCGCATACAAAGTGCGAATGATGGCACGCCGTCCGCCTGCTGTTTTTTGATTATCAGCATCATCCAACCGACTCATAATGAGCGATGTGAGTTCATCAGGATTGCTGATTTCGGGCTGCTGACCTTGCAGCCTTGCAAGAATGTCGTCTGTCCTATTCATAACCTAAAAGTTTTAATTGTTCGCGTATTGTCTGCCGCGCTGCGTAAAGATTGCTCTTCACCTGGCGGGCGTTCAAGCCTGTTATTTGTTCAACTTCGTCCGACGACAGCCCTTCCAACTGGCAGAGGGTGAACACCAACCGCTGCTTGGGGCTCAAATTGGCGGCCATCAGCCTGACAATCGACACCCACTCGCGGTTTTCGAGCGTGCGCTGGCTGTCGGTTTCCGCCTCAAAGCGATGCAAAACCGACTCGTCATCGGGCATCGGCACAAGACGGCGACAGCGTTTGATGCGGTCAATGCAAAGGCGCGACGCGATGGTGTAGAGCCACGTGGTGAACGACCGTTGAACATCGAAACCGCCAATCTTCTGCCACACACGGATGAAGGTTTCCTGTACCACGTCCTTGGCTTCGTCTTCATCGGCCAACATTTTGAGTGCCAACGAGAAAACCATCCGTTGATAGGTCTGCACCACACTGCGAAAGGCTTCGCGGTCGCCGTTCTGGCACTGAATGAGTATGTTGACTGGTGTCGGAATCATTGTTTTTTGTTTCAACAACTAATATACGACCAGCACAGGCGAAAGTCAAAAATTATTTCTGATGTTTTTCTACAAAAAAGATTGAATAGGGACTTGCACAGAGAAAAACTTTTACTAAATTTGTCGTAAAACATATATTATACTAACTGTAAATCTTACAATTATGAAAAAACTTCATTTCATTCTTGGCGGAATAGCAACAATGGCCGCCATCGGCATTCTCACACTTGCAAGTTGCAGCCGAAACGACGTTATTGAATCACCCGAATCGATGGGATGTTTGAATCTTGAACCGGGCAACCTGAAAGCCACACGGGTGGCGACAACCGATACCGCCACAACCATCTGGTTCAAAATGAATTTCCCGGCTCGTGTGGGATTTCGGTATTCATCTCAAAGTTACTTGAAAGACGAAGTTGGCAAGCGTTACCCACTGCGTTCGGCTGAAGGAATCAAACTCGACGATTGGATTCAATTATCTGATTCTAATGCACTTGAGTTCAAAATGAATTTTGAGCCGCTTTCGCGGAAAGTGCAGATGTTCGATTTCATAGAGGGCGATAATAAGCGCGCGTTCAAACTGCTCGGCATTCACGACAAAAATATTGAACAGAACACGCCAACCTTCGAGCAACTTGCAGCCGCCAATCCGTACACTGCGCCCGACGACTGGTTCACAACCGACACCATCACCATCCGCGGGCGAATTGAAGGCTACAATGCCGAAGATTTCGGGCTCACATCGTTGCAATGTTATTTCTATGATGTTATAGAGAAAAACAAAAGCGTGGTAACTGGATTTGAAATTGCAGCCGACGGCTCATTTGAAAACCGGTTCCGGGTGCATCATCCCGTTAGGCAGACGCTATGGTCGCCCAACAATACAAATGACGATTTTGACCAAATTGTATTTTATGCCTGCCCGGGCGAAACAATCGATATCACCGTACGCAAAAACCAGTACGGCAAATACGAGTGCTTCTACAACAACGGTAGCAGCAAACAAGTCGAACGCTGGCTGAAAGCAGATTTGATTCCTGCCTACTGGGGAACTCAATTATATACGTTCAGAGGCAATTTTGAAGAAGAGATAAAACTGGCTGAAAAATGTTGGAACGATTTGGTGTTCCGCCTTGCGATTATTGGCCGCCGCAATCACTTCACACCAATGGAAATGCAATTGGCTCTAGCCGAAATTCAAGCAGAAATTGTCAGTGATTTTATGAGTTACGCATTAACACGCGACAATGCACTGATGAAACCGACAAATGGTGTGTTCCTTTTTAAACAGGACGATTTGACCAGCAGCATCACCGACACCTCGGAGTATAATTCATTACGCAATTTCAAGAATTTCAAGTTGTTGCAAAGTGTTGATTTTGATAATCCGCTGATGATGGCATCGGATCGTTATTCGAGTGCGCAGAACTACATTGAATTTTCGAAACCGGTTATGAATGTACGAACTAATTTTTGGTCAAATTGGTCAGAAGGGACAACTTACAAAGATTATTTAGACACCACTTATGCCGCGTATCGCGAACTGATGGGCTGCGACCATAACAACCTGATGGCACAAATTTGTGTCTTAAGGGATTTGTATAGTTCAAGTGGAATGAATCGTGAGGGAATGGAAATGAATCTTCCATATTTCGCTAATCCAACTATCCGCGATAAGGCGGAACTCTACATTGCCAGCCAGTTTGCCAAAACCGAACCCGCATCGGCGCTGCCAGCATCTAACTCTGCGGCAAATTTCATCCGCTCATTCAACACTCGCTATCCGGGTCGGTTCCTGCTTTTCGATTTTTGGGGAATAGGGTGCGGACCGTGCCGTGGTGCAATTCAAGCCAGCAAGCAGCAACGTGCCGAAATCGCCAAACGTACCGATGTAAAACTCATTTTTGTTGCCGAAGAATCGGTGCCCGGCGGCAGCGAAGACTATAAAAACTATGTGAAAGAGTGGCTCGATGGTGAAGAAGCAGTCTGCGTGTCGCACAATGAATTTGTGCGCTTGCAGGAATTGCTTCAATTCAGCGGTATTCCGCACTACGAGACCATCACCCCCGATGGCCGCCGCGTGCGCGAAGACCTGAAACTTGAAGGCCGTCCGCTGAACATCAACGATGAAAGGATGAACCGATTGCGCGAGAGTTTGGAAAACTGATAAGCAGCAACCCTCTTGAAATTCAATAAAAAAACCACGGAAGGAATAATCCTTTCCGTGGTTTGTTTTTAGGCAGAAATCGAAGTTTTACTCCACCATCGCCTCCGACAAATAATTCTCTCTCAACTTTTTAACCACAGTTTTGCCCTTCAGTGTCACGTTCTCCTGCAAGCGGATGTCAGTTGACGATGCGCCAACCTTTACCGTAAACGTGTCTGGAGCGATGTTCCACTGGCGTTGGCCGATGTTGCTGTAGTAGCCGAATTGCTCGGTATAGAGTTTCACGCGTATGGTTTTTATTTGGCCAGGTTCGAGCGAAACACGAGCAAAGCCTTGCAACTGAATGGGGCGAATGTTCTGATTGTCAGCCGTTGGCGAAAGGTAAATCTGTGCAATCTCGTCGGCGGTCATAGAACCAGTGTTCTTCACCTCGAACGACAGATTGACGCACGGCGCACTGGTTGAAACTTCGCCATCGATTTGCAGATTGCTGTACTCGAAAGTGCTGTAACTCAATCCGTAACCAAACGGCCACTGAACGCGGCTGTCCGAAGTGACGGAACGGTTGTAGCAAATTGGCTCATAAACCTCAACATTGGGGTAACTAACTGATAATTTTGCAGATGGCGATACTCGGCCGTAGAGAATGTCGGCTACGGCATTGCCGCCCTCCTCGCCTGGGTACCACGCCTGAATAACTGCGGCGCACTTCTCGGCCAATCCCGAAACTACTTGTGCCCGTCCGCCAAAGATTACCAAAACAACAGGTTTACCAGTTGCAATCAACTCATTCACAAACTCTTCCTGACAGCCTGGCAGGCGCAATCCCTGGCGGTCGCGATTCTCGCCGCAGAGCATCACATTCTCGCCCACAGCGGCCACAATCACATCGCTTTTGGCAGCCAGACGCAGGGCCTCGGCTTTGTCGGCCTTCTCGCCCGAGTCCACCTTGCGGTGCAGAATCTTATAATCCCAAGCGCGCTCGTCGCCACCGTTTGACAGTTTGGTTTCAATTGTGTCGGTCCAGTCGCAGCCGCGCGAGTAACTGATTGTCACGCCGTTAGGCTTGCGCGAAGTCATTCCCTCAAGAAACGGCACCACGTGCGGATGGTCTAAATCGGTCATTATCCTCTTCCAGAAATAGGTCATCGCAGGGAACGAATAGTCGCCGCACATTGCCCACATTGAGTTGGCGTTGGGGCCTGTCAACAAAACTTTGAGTTCTGATTTTTCGGCAGACTGTTTCGCGCCAAGCGGAAGAATGCCGTTATTCTCAAGCAGCACAACCGATTGTGTTGCAATCTGATACGACAGTTGTCGTTCTTCGGGTGTGTCGAGTTCGATGTTGTCGGTCGTGCAGAGATAAGGTTTCTCGTCGAGCAGACCTGCGCGCAGTTTGTGGCGCAGAACGTCCTTCACAGCGCGTTCAAACGCTTCGGGCTGAACCAATCCGCTGTCGATGGCCTGTTGCAGATACTGATAGTTGACACCATGTGGAAAATCGACATCACAGCCACCGTTGATGGCCGCCGCAGCCTTATGCATAGCGTCGGGTTGATTGGGAATTTGGTCGATGGCAGTGTAGTCGCTCACAACCATTCCGTCAAATCCGATGTAATCGCGCAGAATATCGATAAGTATCTCGCTGTTTTCCACGCAGTTGGTTCCGTGAACGGCGTGATAGCCAGGCATCACAACATGGCTTCCGGCAAGACGAATCATCGCCTCGTGCGGCAACAGAATTTCTTCCATTAGCTCCTTCTCATCGGCATCGCCACCGCCGCCGTAGCCAAGATAGTGCTTCGAGCAAGTGCCAACACCTTTCTTCAAGTCGCCCTGCTGAAGTCCGCGGACAAAGGCAACGCCCATTGCCGCCGACAGGTAGCCATCTTCGCCATACGACTCCTCAAGCCGGTTGAACGAAGGCGTGCGGCACACATCCACCATCGGCGAAAGCGACAGCACACCTCCCATTTTGCGCATTGCGATGCCAGTCTGCAGCGTTTTGAGTTCAGCAAGTTCGGTATTGAACGAGCAAGCCTGCCCAATCTGCTGCGGATAGATGGTCGCGCCGCGCGTGTTGACACCCGTCAGCACCTCCTCGTGGTAAAGTGCCGGAATGCCGTTGGGTGTGCTCGTCATCAGCCAATTCTGAACAGCGGCCACACGGTCACGCAACACGTTGGGGTCCGTCGGTTTCTGGCTGGCGTACTGCGAGAAATGGCCGATTCCGTAAGGTATCATCTGGCGGCAGCGAGCCGTGTCGAGTTGGCCCTGCTCGTTGAAAAGCGTGTCCATATACATACTTTTCAGCTGTGCAATGCGCTCCTGCTGCGACATTCGGTTGTAGAGTGCGTCAATCTGCTGCTCCTCGATGTTGGTGGTTGTACAACCGGCAAAAACAGCGGCTATGCACAAAAGTTTGAGTGGTTTCATTCGATTATATCGTAATATTTTTAACACGTTTACTTATCACTTCAATTCAGGATTAATCGCAGTTACTATACGTATATATCCATTATCGGCAAATGAATTAGGATTAATACTTTGCGCTCGAGGACGATGCTCATTTATATTCCGTTTTCGAAGAATGAAACGATTCTTGTATTCATTTTGGAAATCTATTCCTAACAACTTTTCCCAATCTGGCTCACTACGCATTACGACAAATAAAGGTCCATCAGGCAGTTTAAGTAAGTAATTTATAAGTTTTTTGGTATATTGTTGTGTTTCCAAGTTGATTATTACTTTATTACATCTAATAGACGCATATGGCATTAGTTGTATAAGTGCTATCCTACTAAAAAACTCGGTTTCAACAATTTTTGTGTCCTCTAAAAGATGTGCCAATTTCTTATACCAATACCACTCGCCTAACAACTGAAAACCTTGATAAACATTATTATTTTCCTTGTTGGGAAAAAATGAACTTACATTATGAACCATATGATTATGCCATTCTTCATAGAGTTGAGTACGCAGGTCTTTAACCTGCTCTAATAGCAATGCTGCATCTTTATTGTTATGCTCTACAAAACCAGGATTCAGACTTAAAAAAATAACTTTTGAACTAAAAGGATTGCCTTGAAATGGTCCTGGCGGAGTATGAATTTCAAAACGACAATCCAAAGGTCGGTTCTGATTATAATCATCCACAATTTTTCTATCAATAGGATGAATCATATTCATTTTTTCATCATACAAACGCGCCGCATATGGATATTGTAGCCAAGGATTTTGATTTTTCAGTTCTTTTTCTGTCATAAGTTTCACACTTATTGTGTTTGATAAAGTATTGTGTTCAAATCCAATATTGATGTTCAACAATTATACAAATAAAACACAAATTTTGGCTGTCCAAAAAGTGTGTACAAAAAAAGAGACATGCAGCGATTTTCAAAAACGCATTGCGCCACATTCATTTAATAACGGTATTTTACGCTTTCGGTGCTCCTCCCTGCGGCTTGCCTCCGCCATTGTTGTTACGGCGGTTGCCGTGGCCGTTGTTGCGTCCGCCGCGATTGTTACGGCCTCCACGATGGAAATGGCGGTGCGACTTGCGCTCAACGGGTGCGGGCTTGTACTCGGGAGCAGCACCCAGGCCTTCTGGCATAGCTGGCTTCTCAATCTCGTAGCCAATCAGTTTCTCGATTTTGGCAAAGCGCAGCACATCCTTCGGGTTGATGAGCGTGATGGCCTCGCCTGTCGATTTGGCGCGGGCGGTGCGGCCAACGCGGTGCACGTAATCTTCAGGATCACGCGGCACATCGTAGTTGATTACCAAACCGATATTGTCGATATCGATGCCTCGCGAAACGATGTCGGTAGCCACAAGAACGGAGAATTTGCGATTGCGGAAATCGAGCATCACAGCCTCGCGGTCGCACTGCTCAAGGTCGCTGTGGATGGCACGCGCGGCAATTTTTGCACGACGAAGGTCCTGCACAAGCGTTTTCACGGTGCTCTTTGTCGATGCAAAGACGATGACGCTGTCTAAATCTTTGCTTTTCAGTATGGTTTCAATCAGTTTGTTCTTCTGCTCATCGTAAGCCATATAGGCGGTCTGCTTCACACCTTCGGCCGGCTTTGAGATTGCGATGCTTATCTCGACAGGATTCGTCAGAATTGCGTTGGCCAACTGCCTGATTTTGGGTGGCATAGTGGCCGAAAACATCAGCGTTTGGCGCTGTTTTGGCAGATAGGTGATTATGCGTTTAATGTCGTCGACAAAGCCCATATCGAGCATTTTGTCGGCTTCGTCAAGTATCAGATATTCAAGGCTATCGAGCCTTACATAGCCAAGATTCAGATGTGAAAGCAGACGTCCTGGCGAAGCAATGAGCACGTTGGCGCCACTCTCGATGGCCGAGCGCTGCTGGTCCCAAACACCACTGTCGCTGCCACCGTAGATGCCCACCGACTCAACGCCGCAGAAGTAAGAGAACCCTTGAAACTGCTGGTCGATTTGCATCACCAACTCGCGTGTCGGCGCAAGAATCAGGGCTTTGATTTTCTGCTCGTGGCGGGTTGTCAGATGGTGCAGAAGCGGCAGAATGTAAGCCGCCGTCTTGCCCGTTCCTGTCTGAGCACAGGCAATCATATCGCGTTTGGCAAGAGCCTGCGGAATAACCTGCTCCTGCACGGGCGTTGTCTCTTCAAAACCCATCGCATCGATGCCTTCAAAAACCTCGGGATTGAGATGTAAATCAGCGAATTTCATTTATAAGTTCTAAGTTTTTGAGTTCAAAGTTTAAAGTTTAACAAGTTGAAATTCTTTAAGTTACTCTTTAAACTTTATCTCCTTCATTATCAACTGCGTTCCGCCACGCATTTCGTCAACGTATGCCGATGCCTTCTGTCCTGCCCGCTTGCAATCGTCGGGATTGGCGAAATAGTGGTCGAAAGCCCTTGCAAGTTGCTCATAATCAGATATGCTGATTGCAGCGCCACGCTCAATGAGCTGGCAAGCCTCGCGGAACTTATGATATTTTGGTCCGAAAACCACTGGCACACTGTAAGTTGCAGCCTCGAGCGTATTGTGAATTCCTTTGCCGAATCCGCCGCCGATATATGACAACTGACCATAGCGATAGAGTGCTGAAAGCAAACCTATACAATTTATTATCAGCACTTTCGCACCGTCAACTTTCGATTCGTCGGCTTGAGCGTCGGTGTAGCGGACAACTTTGCCCGTGCACGAACTCTCGACACGGCTGACGTTGGCTTCTGTGGTCTCGTGTGGTGCAATTATCATCTTGATATCGTGCTCGTTAGCATATTTGCAGAGCAGTTCTTCATCACCGCTCCATGTGCTGCCTGCCACCAAAACCTTATCGGCTCCAGCCACAAAACGCTCGATAATCGGCTGTGGCTTGGCCTGTTGTACAAGGTCGTAAACGCGGTCGAAACGAGTGTCGCCGCCAACCTGAACATTGGTGATTCCTATGCCGGCAAGCAGTTGTTTCGAGTTTTCGTCTTGAACGAACAACAAAGTGAAGAATTTCAATAGGTTGCGATACCAACCGCCATACCATTTGAAGAATGTCTGCTGCGGACGGAAAATCGATGAGAAAACATAAGTCGGAACACCGGCTTTATGCAACTGATTCAGATAGTTATACCAAAAATCGTACTTGATGAACAATGCGGCTTTCGGCTTGACAATCTGCATAAAACGCTTTGCATTGCGCCTTGTATCGGCCGGAAGGTAAAAGACATAATCGGCACCCGTGTAGTTCTTGCGCACCTCGTAACCCGACGGCGAGAAGAACGTGAGCAGAACGGCATATTCGGGGTGCTTGGCCTTAAATGCCTCAATGACAGGCCTTCCCTGCTCAAACTCACCCAACGACGACGAGTGAAACCATACAACCGGCTTGCTGCCATCAATTTTTGCGGCCATCTGCTCAAGCAAACCCTTGCGGCCGCGAATCCAAAACCGCGCCTTCTCGTTGAACGGCGAAACCACGCGGATTAAAAATGTGTAAACCCTGATACTCAGGTTATATATGAATGTCATTTCGCGAAATTTTGCAGTGCAAATATATTGCAGCATATCGTGAAAAACACCCCTCAACGGCCGTTTTTGCCCAAAACTTATCAACCTGCTTGTGTGCAAGGAGAAAATCGTTTGGGAGCGGTCAGTTCAACTAAAATATTCTTGATGCGCCGCCAGCGTGGAAATGACAGCCTCAAATTTCTATTCGAACCAGATTTGAAAATCTTCGAAACTCGTCACTCTTTGCAATTTCACATCGGGGAAAGAACTATCCTCTTTGTACTTAATCACATCCGATGTCGCAAACGAGCGGTCAGATGCAACTTTGATTTTGTAATCAGGGAAACTGTCAACAAATTTCACCTTGATATCGGGAAACGAATTGTCCTGCTTGAAAGTGATTTTCTTTCCCTTAAACCGAGATAAATCTTCTTTTCGCATAGAGTTTAAATTTTTGTGTTTAGCAATGCGAATTTAATACAGAACAACCGAGATTGCCAAAATATTTCTGTACAATGTGCTGAAAACAAGTGTATATTTGTTCTGTAAAACAAAATTAATTCTAATCATAATTTACAAAAAAATGAAAGCACAATTACTTACAATTGTAGCGCTTGCAGCCCTTACGGCATGCTCAAGCAGCGCAAACAAAAACGCCTCTACAACTCCGCCGGAAGCAGAAGCGGCAAATCCAGTTGAAAATGCCATTAAATTATGGAGCGAAAACGAATCCATCAAAAGTTTCCAAGAAGCAATGGACACAACGTATGCACCTAATCAAATGGCATATTACGACATCGATGGCGACGGAACCGCTGAACTTTTCCTGCGCCAATACGTGAAAGAGGACGAAATGACCGGTTTTATCGCCGCATACAGTGTTAAAAACGAAGTCAAGGAGATTGCTTTGTCGAACAACTCGTGGGAAACAACTTGGTTGTGTGTTTACAACAATGGCGTGGTTAGAACCGACCGTGGCTCGGAAGGCGGCATGGATGGTACAACCACATACTTCAAACTGAAAGACAGCGAGTTGGAAAAAATTTACATCCACTACACATCTGAAGATGAAGAGACTGGCGAAGTAAGTGAAGAATTCCAGGTTTGCACACCAAATACAAACGCCGGGGGAATTACCAAAGACGAATTTAATACTGCTCTCGGTGCTTGCGTAGGTGAAAACTCATCCGAAAATATGCTTATTCTCGATGACTTCAAATGGGAAGATATTAAGTAACAATCAAATAACCATTTGATAAATAAAAGGTTGCGGCCGTCTGGTTGCAACTTTTTTTTATCCGTTAGCATACATAGTTCCGACGATTTTCGCCAATCGGAAAGCCAAACTTTGATTTTCCTTGCCGATGTGGAAATGGCTGGGAATTGTTATATTTGAGTGACTTTTATTCTGTTTTCACGTTTAAAACCGACGAACTATGGAACTATATATTCCAGCCGAATTTGAACATAAATGCGGTTATATTGACAAATTTGGCAAGTGGATTATAAAACCACAATTTGACTGGAGTGGTCATTTTACCAAAAATGGTTTGGCTGTTGTCGAATTGAGCGGCAGACGGGGCTATATTGACATAACTGGCAAGATAGTTATTAATTCGCAATTTATCTATGCTGGTCATTTTGCCGAAAATGGTTTGGCTATTGCCACATTAAACGGCAAATATGGCTATATTGACAATACTGGCAAATGGGTTATCAACCCGCAATTCGACAAGGTTTGGAAGTTTGCCGAAAATGGTTTGGCTCTTGTCCGATTACACGGTAAATGTGGCTATATTGACGAAACTGGCAATTTGGTTATTCCCCCACGATATGGCTTAGCTGGTAATTTTTCCGAAAACGGTTTGGCTCGCGTCAAATTAAACGGCAAATGGGGCTTTATTGACAAAACCGGAAAGTGGATTATCAACCCACAATTTGACTGGGTTGATGGCTTTGCCGAAAACGGTTTGACTAATGTCAAATTAAACGGCAAATGGGGCTGTATTGACAAAACAGGCAATGTGGTTGTTAATCCACAATATGACAATGTGAGAATCTTTAAAAACACCATATTTTTCAAACAAAACGGCAAATGGGGAATAATAGATGAAAAAGGAAATATTGTTGTGAAGCCACAATTCGATTGGGTTGTCGACAAATCATCAGAATTAGATCTATATTAAAACTCCTATATCGCCAACAAAAAAATGCCGTCCATTGTGGCGGCATTTTTTTACAATCACTCTCCCGATAATTATCGGATACTACTTCTTCCCCCTAACCAAACTCAACACGCCATTGACAAAAGCCAGCGGGTGAACGGGGTTTCCAGGAACGTACAAATCGACTTTGTATTTATCTAAGAATGAGCGGTTAAGCGCGGGACTGTCGGCGAAAATGCCGCCGCTAATGGCGTCGGTGCCAGCAAGAATCAGGATTTTCCATGCCAATGTGGAAATGGTTGGAAATTGTTATATTTGAATGACTTTTATTTTCACGTTTAAAACCGACGAACTATGAGATGTAAATTATTGGCAACAGCAATGTTAGCAGCAACTTTTTTGATTGGCTGCACAACGCAAAACAATAATATTTTTATACCCGCTCGATTGGGTAGCAAATGGGGCTATATTGATACAACTGGCAATTGGGTTATCGCCCCGAATTTTGACGATGTTGCGAATTTCGCCAAAAATGGATTGGCTCGTGCTACTTTTAAATGGAAATATGGATATATTGACAAAATTGGCAATTGGATTATCGACACGCAATTTGACTATGCTGATGATTTTGCCGAAAACGGTTTGGCGTGTGCCAAATTAAACGGCAAATGGGGCTACATTGACAAGACTGGCAAGTGGATTATCGACCCGCAATTTGACGTGGCTTTGAATTTTGCCGAAAATGGTTTGGCTCCTGTTGATTTAAATGGCAAACGGGGCTATATTGACAAAACGGGCAATTGGGTTATCAACCCACAATTTGACATGGCTTGGGAATTCTCCGAAAACGGTTTGGCACCTGTCGAATTAAACGGCAAATGGGGCTATATTGATGAAACTGGTAATTGGATTATCAATCCGCAATTTGACGAAGTTTATTATTTTGCTGAAAACAGTTTAGCTCGCGCCAAATTAAACGGGAAATGGGGCTATATTGATACAACTGGCAATTGGGTTATCAACCCGCAATTTGGCGATGTTAGGCCTTTTGCCGAAAACGGTTTGGCACGTGTCGAATTTAACGGCAAGTGGGGCTACATTGACATAATTGGCAAGTGGGCTATTAACCCACAATTTGACGTGGCTTATGATTTTGCCAAAAACGGTTTGGCTCTTGTCATATTAAACCGCAAATATGGCTATATTGACAAAACAGGCAATCGGATTATCAATCCGCAATTTGACGATGCTAATGATTTTGCCGAAAACGGTTTGGCTGTTGTCAAATTATACGGCCAATGGGGTTGTATTGATGAGACTGGCACGTTGGTTATCAAAGCACAATATGACAATGTGCGGATTTATAAAAACACCATATTTTTCAAACAAAAAGGCAAATGGGGAATAATAGATAAAAACGGGAATATTGTTGCAAATCCACAATTCGATTGGGTTTTATCACGATTATTCTAACCGCGAGTGCTAAATTGAAACGCCCTTATCGCCAACAAAAAAAATGCCGTCCATTGTGGCGGCATTTTTATTGTATAAAATCCATTCTCCCGATAATTATCGGATACTATTTCTTCCCCCTAACCAAACTCAACACTCCATTGACAAACGCCAGCGGGTGGACAGGATTGCCTGGAACGTACAAATCGACTTTGTATTTATCTAAGAATGAACGGTTGAGCGCGGGACTGTTGGCAAAGATTCCGCCGCTGATAGCGTCGGTGCCAGCTAGAATCAGGATTTTCGGGTCGGGGGTTGCCTGATAGCAGATTTCGAGCGCTTCGGCCATATTTTCAGAGATTGGGCCTGTAACCACAATGCCGTCGGCGTGACGCGGCGAAGCCACAAAATCGATTCCGAAACGGCCCATATCGAAGTTGACGTTGCTTGTGGCGTTCAACTCCCACTCGCAACTGTTGTCGCCAGCGGCAGACACTTCGCGCAGTTTGAGCGAACGACCGAACAACTTGTGGATTTCGGCGCGAACCTTGTCGGCATCCACTTCAATGGGTTGGTCGCCACTGACGACCAGACGCTCACGAATATTGCTCGACAACTTGTAATCTTTTGTGAATCTGATTTTTTCGGGGCAGGCAAAAGCGCACTCGCCGCAGAAGGTGCAGCGTCCCAAATCGATTCTCAAAGGATTGCCGCTTATGGCTCCTGTTGGGCATAAATCAATGAGTTGCTGTTCGTTGCAAGCGACATCGGTAATCACAGGCCGACCACGGAACACTCCAGGAACTTCGGTTGTCGTAACATCGGGAATGAACTGTTTCCCCTGGTGAAATAATATCTTTAAATTGTTGATAAACATTGTTTTTGGGTGTTAGGTGTTAGGTATTGGGTGTTAGTATTTTATATGCTCGTAATTCGTAATTCATAACTCGTAACTCGTAATCCCCGTTTAATCAATCAGTTATTCTATTAATCAATCCTTGTTATAGGTCGTGTCCGCTGTACGAAAGGTCGAAACTCTTGTTGCAGATTGGGAAATCGGAAATCTCGTTGTTGCGGACGGCAAGCGCAAGGCCCAGCCAGTTGTGGAACGACGGGTCCTTGATTTTGTAATGCTTGAGTTCGCCGTTGGCATCGGTAATGGCGCAGTGGCAAATCTCGCCGCGCCAGCCTTCGACAAGCGACACCACAAACGAGTCGGCGGCGGCTTTTGTGAGCGGCGTTGCCGTTTGCGGTTTATAGTCCATTGAATCAATCATTTCCGTCATCATATCAATCGAGCGCAGAATCTCATCGTGGCGGATTCGTGCACGGCAATAAACATCGCCAACAGGCTCTGTGACAGGTTGATACTGAATACTTGTGTAGTACCCCCACGGATGCGAAGCGCGGATATCGCGGGCAACGTTGCTTGCGCGGGCTGCCATACCAACCATTCCTATCCGCTGCGCCGTTTCAGGCTCAACAATGCCAGTGCGCTCAATTCGCGACAGCACCGACGGCAGGTCGAATGTCTGATTGGCCATTTCGACGAAATCGGGACGATAGGCGGCAATCATTTCAAGCCATTGCTTGGTCAGGTCGGCGGTCAAGCCGAAATTGGTTTTTCCAGGACGGATGAGCCCCTTTGCAAAACGGTTGCCCGCCCAACGTTGGAAATAGTTGATGACAGGCGTACGCAGACGGCCGAAAACCGAATTGCCCAACTGATAGGCAATGTCGGTGCAGATGCCGCTAAGGTCGCCAGTATGTATTGCAATGCGCTCATTCTCAAGTGCAAAAGCGCGTTCAATCTGAAGTTGACGGTCAGGGGTGAAACCGCAAAGGCTTTCCCAAGCATTGGCAAAAGCCGTTGAGTGGCCAATGACGGTGTCGCCTGCAATGTTCTCGGCCAGTGTGGCGCGCTGCAACAGATTGTTTTTCTGCAAGAAAAGCGTCTCAATGCCGCGGTGCTGGTAGCCGAGTTGTATTTCGAGATGCAGAATCTGCTCGCCGTTGCAGATGAAACGGAAGTGTCCAGGCTCGATGATTCCTGCGTGAATCGGGCCGACGCCTACTTCGTGAAGTTCTTCACTGTCAATCTTATAGAACGGATAATCGGCAATGGTGGCCGAGCGGTCGGCGGCTTTGTGCGGATAGCGCACAGGCTTGAGCCACGGGTGGCCGCTGAAACCAATGCCGAAATTCTCGTGAATCTCGCGCTCGAAAAGATGGAACGCGGGATAAGTTGCCGTTATTGACTGCAAAGTGTCTGATTTGCTGACAATTGTCGATAGCACACTGATGTTTTGGGCTTTGTCGTGGGCAATGCAGCAGATGAGTTGCACGCCTTTGTCGGCCTGCACGCCGTAGTAGTTGACACAATGTGCGTCCGACTGATTCAACAAGTTGTCGGTCAGCGTTTTGTAGAACGTGTCGTAATCTAGAACAGGGATTTCGGCAAACGCAATCCGTTGGTTGTTTTTTATCGTTATATAGTCCATATTATCAGTATGTTAATAATTGAACAGCATCGTTAATCAAATCGACGAAGAACTGTGGCGGGCACATTCCGAGCCAGAAGACCAAAGCCAGCAGCACAAACTGCGATATGGTCTCAATCGGGCTGACCTTGATTTCGCCAATATTTCCGCAGCTAGGCGCGGGTGTGAACAGCATCTTGAAGAAATTCTTGCCAAGCGCCCATATTATTATGGTGAGCATCACAAGCACGGCGATGAGCGCCACATACGAGTGAGCTTCGAAAATCGACTTAAACACCATCAACTCGCTGATAAACAAGCCTGAAGGCGGCATTGCGGTGATGCATACAAATCCGAGCAGAAGCAGAACGGCACCTGCGCGGTTGAATTTCAGGTAATTGCCTATGTGATAGATGTTTTTGGTGTGATAAATGTGGTAGATGTGCCCCACTTGGAAGAACAATGCCGACTTGGCGAATGTGTGAAGCACAATGTGCAGAATTGCAGCAAAATAACCAACGCCGCCAGCTGCCAGACCTAATGCCACAACGCCCATATGCTCGACGCTCGAATATGCCAGCATTCGCTTGACATTCTTTACTTTAAGCAGATAGACGGCTGCGATTAGAATCGAAAGCAGGGCCGCAACGGCAACCACATTGGCCGCCCACGGCATAACGCTTGTGTGCGCCACAATCTGCCACATGCGGAAAACACCAACAAAACCGACGTTCATTAGAACACTCGAGAACAGACCAGCCGCAGGTGCGGGCGCTTTGTCCTTGGCGTCGATGCCAGCGGTGTACATCGGTACCAGCCCGAATTTGGCGGTGTAGCCCGCAAAGATGAACACAAATGCAATCTTAATCCAGAACGTGTCGAGCGTTGGGGCAAGCTTCACCAAAGTGTCGTATTGCAAATCGAACTGCTGCGCGTTGCCGAGCGAAATGCCAAGCAGCAGAATGCCGATGAACACAAACACAAGGCTGATTGAGCATACGAAGATGTATTTCCAGGTGGCTTCGATTGAGCCAGCGTTGCGGCGGTGGAAAACCAATGCCGATGCACTTAATGTTGTGATTTCCACAAAAATCCATGTCACGGCGATGTGCGCCGAAAGATATGCCGCCGAAAGCGCCGTCACCAGCAGCACCATCGCGCCCTGATAAATTCCACGAACGCGCGGCGAATCGTCTTCAGGGCTGATATAGTTGCACTTATGAATGAACGCGGGAATGCTGACAACGGTGAGAACGGTCAGCAATATCAGCGCAAGCGCATCGGGTTTGAAATAGACTGCATCGGCCAAATCCTTGATAGTGAACTCGTAAACCGTCAGGCCGCACTGAATTAGCAGGAAAAGCACGGTTAGTGCGACGCTTATCGCCTTGCTGCGGTTCACAAAAAGCAGCAGGGCTATTGTAATGGATGCAATTAGATATGCAATTATCATAATTTCAAATAGTTAATCCTTAATACTACTCAATTGGTTCACGTCGCCGTCGTTAATCACGTTGCCCACTTTATTGATGAAAATTCCGAGCAGGAACACGCTCACAAACACATCGAGCAGCACGCCAAGATTCACCAGCAGCGGCATCTCGTTGCCCACAGCCATCGACAGAATGAAAACGCCATTCTCGATGAGCACGTAGCAGATGACGTGCGTGATGATTTTCTTGCGCGAAACGATGAAAAACAGACCGCAAAACACAGCCGCCAGCGCCACGGCAAAGTATGGTTTGCCCGACTGCGGCACATCGGCAACCATCGACAAAACATAGGCTGCCGCAATGATGAGCGTTGTCACGATGAGCGACACGAAGTATGGCACAAACGGTTCGGCCTCGCGCTTTATCTGATTCTTTTTGATGACGTAACGGATGAAAAGCGGGATGGCCACGGCCTTCACAACCACCGTCTCGAGCAGAATGAATGCCAAGTTGACGATGTTCATCTGATGAAGTTCGACCAGCGCCACACCGAAAAGCAGCATCCCCTGCACGGTGAGCAGCGACAAGTAGGTCATCAAACGGTTTGCTATCGAGAAGTATAACAGCGTGATAGCGAATATTATCAGTAAGATGGTTGTCATTTTAAGTTATAAGTTTTATGAAGTTTTAAGTTATAAGTGACAAGTTTAAAGTTTAGAATGTTTAGCGCTTCGCGGTTTAGAAAGTTTAGTTTCTAAACATTCTCGACCTTCTATACTTTCTCATCATTCTTCTCATATTTTTAATTCAATCAATCTATTAATCAATAAGTCAATCAATTAATCTGTCCTTGCATCAGCATTACGCCGAAGAGCATCAGCAGAGCAAGCGATGAGAGCACAAGAATGAACTGAGCGTTGTGTCCCATTCGGAAACGGGCCATAAACGATTCGATGATTCCTGCAACCACGGCCACGACGAACTGTATGCCCAAAAAGACGGGCACGGCAACTGCAAGTTCCAGACTACCAATGAAAAGATTGGCAATCAAGGCTCCGTACATTGCGAATTTCAGATTGGTGGCGTGAAGTATCAGACCAAGGTCGAATCCGCTGTTGTCGAGAATCATAACCTCGTGTATCATAGTTAGTTCCAAGTGCGTTTTCGGGTCGTCAACGGGCATTCGGCTGTTTTCAATCATACAAATCATCAGCAGCAGGAAGCAGGCAATGGTCACCAGCGCATACGACAGGCTTGAACCAAGGTGCAAATCACTGAAAATCTGCAAGAAACTTGTGTGACCGGTTATCAGCCCCAGCGTGCCCATCAGAATGAAGAAAGCGGGTTCGGCAAGCATCGAGAATAAGGCTTCGCGGCTTGCGCCCATACCTTCGAAACTGCTGCCAGTGTCGAGTGCGGCAATGATGCAGAAGAATTTACCCAGCGCCAGCACATAGGCGAAGAAGACAAAATCGCACGGAAACGAGAACAGGCCAGGGTTTGAGCCCAACGGCACCACAGCAATGGCCGCCAGCACCGACGCAAAATAAACCGACGGCGCAACGCGGAAAACAAGGCTGCTGACCGTGCTGTAAACCGCGCCCTTGCGCAGCGAGCGCCAGATGTCGCGCATAGGTTGGAAAATGCCAGGCCCCTTGCGCCCCGACGCCAGACTTTTGGTGCGAACAACTATGCCCGAAAAAAACAGGCTAACCGCAAATATCAGCGCAAAACTCAACATTATAAGGTATTTAGATAGTTTATGAATATTCTAATCAATTGATAAAGGAACGGCAATCCGAGCGCCAGCACCACGAACAGCAGACCATAGAGAATGTAGTTCTGCAGCCGTCCGTTCTGCAGGAACGAGAATTTGCCGAGCAGATAGCGCATCTTGCGTAACGGGCTCTTAATCAGGCCTGTTTCGATGCGGTCGAGCGACTCGGTTGAGTACGAAGCCTCTGCAGGGAAAATGCCATCGACTTCAGTTTTCTGCTTGCTAATCAGCAAAATGCCTTTGGCCAGACGGCGATAACTGCGCACAAATGAACTTGCGGTGTATTGCAGTTTGGGCGTCGGTGCCACATAACCGCAGCCCCAAGTAGAGCCTTTCGATTCGGGCAGACGCCGTGTGCAGAAGCAGCGCAGCGCATAGATGGCCGCAGCCAGCAGAACAAACCAGGCCATATACCAGCCAATCTGCGAAAGCGCGCCAAACGATGCAGGCAGAATAGTTGCCGTTGGGCCGACACCCACCATCTGCGCAAGCGCCAGCATTATGGCATTGATGAAATATTGTGGGAACAAACCGATGGCAATTATCAGAATGCCAACCATATACATCGGTAGTAGTCGGCCAAAGCCAAACTCGGCAGGTTCTGTGTGAAGTTTGACGCGCGGCTCGCCAAGGAAGACAACGCCGAATGCCTTTGTGAAGCACATAATGGCTAGTCCGCCGATGAGCGCCAGCCCTGCCATCGCAAACACAAACATCAAGATTGAAGCGTTTGAGAATGAAGCGTTTATGCCACTGAACAAACCGCTATAGATGATGAATTCAGAAACGAAACCGTTGAACGGCGGCAGACCGCAGATGGCCAGACTGCCAAGCAAAAAGAGCAACGCGGTGCGCGGCATCCGTTTGATGAGTCCGCCGAAATGTTCGATGTCCATAGTGTGTGTGGCCTGATAAACGTTGCCCGCGCCATAGAACAGCAGCGATTTGAACAACGAGTGGTTGAGCACGTGAAGCAGCGCTCCTGCAAAGCCCACAATGGCCAGCGGTGTGCAGTTGTGTCCCATTCCGATGCAGCCCAGGCCAATACCAATGCCGATGATGCCGATGTTCTCAACACTATGATATGCAAGCAGTTTCTTCAGATTGTGCTGAACAATGGCCTGCATCACGCCATAGACGCCCGTGATGACCGAAATGGCCAGAATGAAGTATCCCACTGCAAGATAGTTGGTGTCGGTGAGCACCAGCATCCGCAGAATACCATAGATGCCGATTTTGATGAGCACGCCCGACATCATTCCCGAAACGTGCGACGGAGCGGCGGGGTGAGCGTGCGGCAGCCAGGTGTGGAACGGCACGAATCCTGCCTTGAAGGCGAAGCCGATGAAGAAAAGCAGCATCAGCCCGAAACTTGCGGCAGGTGACTGCATTGCGGCAAACTGCCCAATGCCCGAAAAATCGAACGTTCCAGTTACGGCAGCCACCCAGACGAACGCCACCGTGAGCAGCGCCACGCCAATGTGCGACTGCACCAGATAGTTGATGCCCGCGCGGATGGTGGTAACCTTGTCGCCCTCAAAAATGACGAGCAGGAACGAGCCAAGCGCCATCAGTTCCCAAGCAATCAGGAAGGCGATGCTGTTGCGCATTGCGCAGACGGCAATCAGTCCCGCGTGGACAAGCAGAAAACTAACCCAGTGAAGGCTCAAGGCCGAACGGCGGTCGGCATAGGCTTGCATATAGCGGCGGCCGTATAACACGCTAGTAATCATTGTGAAATTGATGACCAGAACGAACCATGCCGAAAGCGGGTCGACAACCACGGGCACAATTCCTGTAAAGAACGAGCCTGCAAATTCCTGCACAAACGTCTGTCCTGCAAGCGCTTGCACAGCAGGCACACTACTGATGGCCGATAGCGCCACAATACCGACAACGGCAGCAACGCCCTTGCCTTTGGAATCGAGTGAAACCACAAGCAGAATTGCCGCCAAAAGTGTCAAAAGGTAAATTCCAATAAACGACATACACTATTTTTAATCTATACTCATTTTCGTTACAAACTGACATTCAGTCTGTTCTCTTCTGAAAAGAGTGCTTAAAACCCTCTCTCAAAAGAAAGCGCAAAAGTAGAGTTTTGGACAACAAGTTGAATATGTCAGCGGCAAAATAACACGCTGAAAATGTGGCTTTTTATGCAAGCGTTTGCGGATAGCAAACAATGACATGAAATTGGCGTGCAAAGACAATCACTTGCTTGTTTACGCAAGCCCTTCCAATTCCATCGTCAACCGCTCCCAATTGTTCAACTCGTTGGCAAGTTGCTTTTTGGCAGCCTCGTATTTCTCAAAGAATTCGGCGGTGGCGCTTTCGGGATGGTTGGCAAGTTGATTGTCCATTTCGGCAATGGCGGCCTCATACTCCACAATCAGCGCCTCGCTGTCCTCAACCGCTTTCTTGGCTTTGCGCTGACGGCGCTCCTGCTCTTTCTGCTCCTCGTAACTCAATTTGTTCTGCGTTGCAACGGGCTGAGCCTTAGGCTTTTGTTCGTCGGTTTTTGGATTTTTTGTCGATGGTGCATGTTCGGTTTTCTGCCCCATCTCAAACTGTCGCATGTTCTCAAGTTTCTTATGGTACAGGAAATCACCGATGCCGCCCAAATGCTGCTTAATCTTCTGATGACGGAACTCATAAACAATGTTCACCATTCCGTCGAGAAAATCGCGGTCGTGCGAGACCACAATCAGAGTGCCATCGTAGTTGATAAGTGCCTGTTTCAGAATGTCTTTCGAGCGCATGTCAAGGTGGTTGGTTGGCTCGTCGAGCACAAGCAGATTGGCGGGTTCGAGCAGCAGTTTGGCCATCGACAGACGCGCCTTCTCACCACCGCTCAACACACTGACTTTCTTGTCGATATCCTCACCGCGGAATAGGAATGAAGCCAAAATGTCGCGGATTTTTGTTCGGATTTCACCTTTGGCAATCTCATCAATCGTCTGAAAAACGGTTTTGTTATCATCGAGCATTTCGCTCTGATTCTGTGCATAATAGCCAATCTTCACGTTATGACCGATTTTCACCACACCGTCGCACGGATGGATGCCAAGAATCACCTTCGCCATAGTGGTTTTGCCCTCGCCGTTACGGCCCACAAAAGCCACCTTTTGGCCGCGCTCGAGCGTGAAATCGATGTCGTTGAGCACAACCTTGTCGCCGAAACGTTTGGTCATCGCCTTAGTTTCCACCACCACCTGTCCCGAGTGCGGCGCAGGCGGAAAGCGGAAGTGCATGGCCGACGTATCGAACTCGTCAACTTCAATGCGTTCAACCTTTTCGAGTTGCTTGATGCGCGACTGCACCTGAACCGCCTTTGTGGCCTTGTAGCGGAAACGCTCGATGAATTTTTCGGTGTCCTCAATCATTTTCTGCTGATTCTCAAAGGCGGCCATCTGCTGCGCAAGTTGTTCCTGACGTTGCACAACATATTGTGAATAAGGCACTTTGAAGTCGTAAATCTTGCCAAGCGAAATCTCGATGGTGCGGTTGGTCAGATTGTCGAGAAAGGCGCGGTCGTGCGATACAACAATCACGGCGCCCTCGTAGGTTTTCAGCATATCCTCGAACCACTGAACCGACTCAATATCAAGGTGATTGGTGGGCTCGTCGAGCAACAGAACGTCGGGGTGCTGCAAGATGACTTTCGCCAACTCGATGCGCATACGCCAACCGCCACTGAACTCAGCCGTCGGGCGCTCAAAATCAGTGCGTTCGAAACCCAAACCGAGCAGTGTGCTCTCAATCTCACCATCTATATTATGACCGCTGAGCAAATGGAAACGGTCGTTTTTTTCAGTAAGACGGTTAATCAGCGCCATGTAGTCATCCGACTCATAATCAGTGCGTTCGGCCAACTGGCTGTTCAGTTGGGCAATCTCCTTATCCAACGCTTTCACCTCAACAAACGCACTCTGCGCCTCAGCGTAAACGGTGCGCGTGTCCTGCACCGACAGATGCTGCGGCAAATAGCCGATTGTCAGGCCTTTGGGTATCGATACCTGACCATTGTCGTATGGCTGACGACCGTAAAGCACTTTGAGCAAAGTGGATTTTCCAGCACCGTTCTTGCCCGTCAGACCAATGCGGTCACGCGGATTGACCAAAAAACTGATATTGTTGAACAACGGCACGCCCGAAAACTCCACCGTCAGGTTGCTTACTGAAATCATAGTCTGCTTTTTTGAGCCGCAAAGGTACGCTTTTTTCAAACAGCCGAAATCAACTGTTTTGGCAGAAATACATTAGATAATATGTGACGGCGCAATAAAAAAGGTCTTCCAATCAGAAGACCTTTCAAAACCAATAACCAACTAACCTTATGAAAACTATTTTTGTACCATTTAAAACGCAGTTCAACGACTTTTGTTAGGTTGATTTAAATATAAAAGGTTGCAAAATTTAATGATATAAATCATAGAATAATATAAATTAGAACATAAAATTAACCATTAAAGGACAAGAAAAAGAGTTTAACACAACCGAAATAGAGTCGTAAAAAGACCAATAATAAAAAGAAATTGACGACAAGGATTAGACTAATATTGATTACTATCGTTCTCGGACTGACATCAGTAACAGCAATGGCTCAAGGTGGCGAGGATGCTTATAAACGCCGGCTTGACAGTTTGTTGACTCTTGCCAACACGCTCGACAACGATGACAGCCTTCTTTATGTTTTGCACGCTATCAGCCTGACTCACAACAATGTTGATTCAGTAGAAAAATACTCAATTCGCGAGTTGGAATTGGCGCAAAAAACAGATGCTCCGCAAATGGCAGCATCGGCATACATGACGATAGCCTGGTGCTACTACAACCGATACGACTACAACACTGCCAACTCGTTCTACTTCAAGGCGATGCATATCAGCGACTCGATTGGCGACAAGCGCAGCAAGGCCATCATCCTTCACAGCATTGCCAACTCAATGGCTATGATGTCGCGGTACATTGAAGCCGACGACTACGACCAAAAAGCCCTGCAACTATTCATTGAACTAAATGATTCTGCCAATATTAGTTACATATATCGCTCGTTGGGGCAGACTTGCATCGATTTCAATATGTACAAAACGGCCAAACGACATCTGCTTAACGCCCTCGAAATCGATTTGAAACAGCATAACAAAGCAAATATTGCCAACGACTACTTGTACATTGGCACTGCCGAACGCAGCGAGTTTGATGACAAAAAGATTGATAGTCTGATAGTTGAAGCCAAAGAGCACTCGTTAAAGGCTCTTGCGTTGCTGAAAGAAACTGGCGACGAAACTGACCTTTTGCTCACCTACCAGGACCTTATGAGCATCATGCTTAAATATGCCCAAACGCAAAAAGGCAATCGGCGGGTTCAACTTACTGACAGCAGTCGCTATTTCTACAACGAAGGTGTGAAACTTGCCAAGAAAAATGGTCTGCTTGAAAGTTCTTACGACTTCCAAATCATGGAAGCACGATTCGCAATCGAAGACAAGAACTTCAACCTGGCCGCCAAAAAATTACGGGAAACCGAGGCCGCACTTGACAAAGACTCGGCATTTGTTTTCTTCTACATCGACCTTTACGATGTGTTTGCCGATTTGTACAAGGCTACCGGCGACTACAAACAGGCTTATGACTACCTTTGCAAGGCCATGAAGTTGCGTAACGACAATTTCAGTCTGAGTTACGCCATTAAATCAAGCAAATCCGAAGTCCAGTCAGAATTCGACAAACTGCGACACGACCGCGAACTGAAAGACGCCGAATCGCGGCTGAAACAACAGACACAAGTGCTGAAGCAACGCATTCAAATAGTTGTGATTGTCAGCATGTTGACCATGGTGATTGTTTTTGTGGTCATGTCGCGGCGAAATATCAAGCGCAGGCGTCGGTTAGGGCGAATTCTTGAGCGTCACAATCAAGAGATTGCTCTGCAGCGCGACCGTCTGGCACTTATAAATCAGCAGATTACATCGAGCATCAGTTACGCTCAGAAAATCCAAAGTTCGATGATGCCGACCGCAAAGCAGATGACCGAAATGTTCGGCGAAATGCTCATCATTTGGGAACCACTCAACATTGTGTCAGGCGATTTTTACTGGGGCACACGATGCGGCAGCCGCAGGCTCATCACTGTTGTCGATTGCACCGGACACGGCGTTCCTGGCGCATTTATGAGCATGCTCGGAATGTCAACCCTGTGCGACATTGCCAACACTCGACAATTTCAAGAAGGGCAACTGACTGCCGCCAACATTCTCGACCTTATGAGAACCAAAGTAATAGAGGCCCTGCGCCAGGATTCCCACAGCGGAATGTCGCTCGACGGCATGGACATGGCACTTTGCATCATCGACGATAACACACTCGAACTGCAGTACGCAGGCGCGTTCAGACCGCTTGTCATCTTCCGCGATGGTAAACTGATTCTGCTCAAAGCCGATAAAATGCCTGTCGGATACCTGAACGATGCAACGCAACCTTTCAAAAACAACACCCTCACACTACAAAAGGGCGACACAGCGTATATGTTTTCCGACGGCCTAACTGACCAGTTCGGACGCAATGAGCGTGGCAAAGAGACTAAATTCTCTACCAAACGCATGATCGGCATTCTCGAAGAGATTCACCAAAAGCCATTCCGCGCACAGAAGACAGCCATTGAGAAGGCCATGACTAAATGGCGGATGCCATCGAACCAGAAGCAGTACCCACAAACCGACGATATAATAATGGTGGGATTCAAAATATGATACAAAAGCGATGAGAATAAGACTAACAATCATATTAACGGCATTATTTACAGCAGTCGTTGGCGGCATGCCACTACGGTCGACCGCGCAAATAAATGACTTGACGCTGGAGCAAGTGGACAGCCTGATACGCATGCTGCCATCAATGCCCGACGACAGCACCAAAGCATTCGTGCTGACGCAGATATGCAGCAACCACCCCAACACTGACTCAACACTGAAATACACTCAGGAACTCTACTCTCTCTCGTACAAGACCGGCATAAAATGGCTCGGAAAGGCCTACCATTACCTGTGTTGGTACTGCCAATCAACCGGCGACTTCGAAACAGCCGTCAAGTACGGGTACAAATCGCTAAAAATCAACGACTCACTGAATTACAAATATGATATGGCATTGAACTACAATGCATTAGGCGAATGTGTGGTGAGCCTTGGCGACTATAGTGCAGCAAGCGAATATTTTCATAAGGCACTTGACATTCTGTTAAATTTAAACAATTCAGCCTTAATAACTTACACATATCGCAACTTAGGCATCATCTACATAAACTACAAATTATTTGAAGAGGCGATGACCTATTTCAACGAAGCCATGAAAATCGACATTGCCAACAACAACCGTCGCCAACTGGCTCTCGATTATTACTTTATGGCTTTCTCACAACTGAACGCCTACGAAGCCATGCAAGATACGGTATCAATATACGATGCGAAAAATTTGATTGAGAAAGCAAGTTTGATTTTCAGAGAGTTACAGAACGAATTCCATATAATGAATTCAGACTTGTGCCAGATGCAGACCTACATCGATTATGCCGAACTTCAAAAACCCGCCATTCGTCAGCGGCTCATCGACAGCAGTCTGGTGCTATACAACGAAGCCCTCAACATTGCCGACAAAAATGGTTTTATGGGCGGCCATATTTACTATTTCGACATCTGCAAAGCCAAATACCAAATGGCGACCAAGCAATATGCCGATTGCGAGAAAACACTACGCGAAATAGAAATAAAGGCATTGAGCGACCTTGCGAATTCCGAAAGCCATCTGATTGATATATACCAGTGCATGGTTGATGTCTGCACCATCACCGGCAACTATCGGAAAGCCATAGAATACATCGAGAAACTGTCGTACACCGAAAAACGGTTCTATGACAATGAGTTTGCCGCGAACTCAATTCAACAGAGCGCAAAAGATGAATTCGAACTTGAGATGCGCAATCGCGACATTGACGCACGAAAACAGAAGTTGATGTTCGAAGAGCACAAGAAACAACTGCGCGTTATTGCCGTCTCTGCCTGCTTGTTTGTCGTGCTGCTGTTGGGTTTTGCTGCCAACCTCTACCGCAACAACCGCCGACGTCAAAACACCAACATTGCCCTTATGCGCCAGCGCGAAAACTACAAACTGCAACGCAGCATGCTCGCAAACGCCAACTACGAAGCCACTTCCAGCATAATGTACGCCAAAGAGATTCATACGGCCATCATGCCGACACGCGAGATAATGGAATCGATTTTTGGCGAGACTCTCATTGTTTGGAATCCGATAGAGATTATCTCTGGCGACTTCTTCTGGGCCCGTCAGGAGGGCCGCTACAAATTGCTGGCTGTGGCCGATTGTACGGGGCACGGCATTCCTGGAGCGTTTATGAGTATGCTAGGAATCACTTCGCTCAACGATCTTGTATCATCCTCCGATATCGGCACAACAACCGCTGCCGCCATCCTTGACAAACTGCGCACGAAAATAAACTTTGCCCTGCGCCAGAACGAGAAAGACGGGTTGTTGCTCGACGGTATGGACATTGCACTCTGCATCATCGACAGCGAAACTATGCAAATGCAATACGCGGGAGCCTACCGCCCGCTGACAATAATCCGAGGCGGTGGAATGCTCGATTATGCTCCCGACAAAACGCACATCGGCTACGAACCGCGCCATATGATCCCGTTCACAAACAACATCATCGACCTCCGCAGCGGCGACACTATCTACCTTTACACCGATGGATTTGCAAATCAGTTCAGCCACGAAGACCGCGGAACCAAATTTTCTGCTGACCGATTGAGAAAAATGCTACGGAACATAAGCAGCAAGCCGTTTGCCGAGCAAAAAACGATAATTGATGAGACTATGAACAACTGGCGCACATCGAACCTTGGCGAAGTGTGCCCCCAAACCGATGACCAACTGCTGATTGGAATTAGGATTTGAAACGACGCTCAAATGTAGTGCTACCGCTTTTTCGCAAAAAACTCTTTCATCAAAGCCGCACACTCCTCCTCAAGCACACCACCCTGAACAACCGTTTTTGGATGGAAAATGCCGCTGAAATGGTGACTGCCACGCTTCTCATCAACGGCGCCATAGACAATGCGGCTGATTTGCGCCCATGCCAATGCTCCTGCGCACATTGGACACGGCTCAACCGTAACATACAACGTACAGTCTGTCAAATATTTGCCACCCAAATAATTAGCGGCAGATGTTATGGCTTGCATCTCGGCATGAGCAGTGACATCGTTGAGAGTTTCGGTAAGATTGCAAGCGCGGGCAATTATCTGCCCATTGCAAACCACCACGGCTCCAATTGGCACCTCATCTTTGTCGAAAGCAATTTTTGCCTGCTCCAAAGCCTTCTGCATGAAATATTTATCGTTTTTCTCGTCCATCGCAACTGAATTGTTTTTTGTTCAAAAATAACGTTTTTCAAAATGCGGAATCCGAAATGTGGAAATCGGAATAAATTGAACAACTTTGCGCCGCAGATTTAAATCGGGCGCACAAATGGCGACTAACAGCACAAACAATTCACTGCCAACACTTTGGAACAGCAACTATATAAAGATTTGGTGCGCCAACTTTATGATTTTCTTCTCATTCATGCTGCTGGCTCCTCTGCTGCCGCTTTACTTGAGCGAGACCTATCAGGCCGACAAGGATACCATTGGTTTTGTGCTGTCGGGCTACACGCTTACCGCGCTGTTATTCAGACCTTTTAGCGGTTTCATTGTCGATAGTTTTCCTCGCAAACAGGTGCTTTTGGTCTGCTATTTTCTGTTTTTCGCGCTATTTGCAGGTTATTTGGTTGCAGGTTCGATGTTGATGTTCGCCATTGTGCGCACCATGCACGGCGCACCGTTTGGCGCCACCACTGTTGCCAACAGCACCGTTGCCATCGATGTGCTCCACCCCGACCGCCGCGCAGAAGGCATCGGCTACTACGGATTGAGCAATAACATTGCTACGGCCATCGCTCCCACTGTCGCACTCTGCATCTTTCACGTTTGGCACAACTATGACGCACTGTTTGCTTTGTCGCTGGTTTGTTCGGGCATTGGTTTAGCCATAAATTCAACTCTAAAAATGCCTGAACGAGAACAAGTTAAACCGCAAACACCAGTCTCACTCGACCGTTTTTTTCTGCACAAAGGATGGATTGAGGCCATAGCGCAAGCATGCTACGCCTTCTCATACGGCGTACTATCCACGTACATAGCCATTTACGGCAAGGAGGAACTTGGAATCACAGGCGGAACTGGATTGTTCTTCATGCTGCTGGCATTGGGGTTGATAATCGCCCGCATTGCAGGCAGCCGCCCGCTTCGCGAAGGCAAAGTCATTCGGAATGCATCGTTCGGAGTGCTGATTTCAATGTTCGGATACCTGTTGTTTGCCGCCGTTCACAACCAAATCGGCTATTACGGCGCGGCTTTGATTATAGGATTCGGCAATGGCCACATGTTTCCCGCCTTTCAGACCATGTTTGTCAACCTTGCCCCGAACAGCCAGCGCGGAACGGCCAATGCCACGCAACTCACCTCGTGGGACATCGGCGTTGGTGCGGGTGTACTGATTGGTGGTGTTTTGGCTGAAGCAAGCGGCTATCATTCAGCATTTTGGGCTGCCTGGATAGTCAATGTGGCTGGCGTGGCCATTCTGTTCCTGTTTGCCCGCAAACATTTCATTAAGAATAAATTACGGTAACCCACACAAACAAGAACCGCAAATTCATCAACACAAAAAAAGCGCCCCATTTTGTGAGACGCTTTGTACTGGCTAACGAGCGTTTAAGCCTCATAATCAAGGCATACGCGCAGTTTTGTGTTTGGACGGACAACGCCATCGGCCACAGCCACATGGGCTGGATGCACGGCATAGCCTTTCAACGCATCGAAACTTTCGAGCGTCGAGTCAAGCATAAGGTCGGCGTTCGATGTCGGCAAACCATTGATATTCACTTTAATATCAATCAGTCCTGGCACCTTGCCTGCCAAACCTTCCAAACCTTTTTTGATTTCAGCCTTTACGGCATTTTTCTGTTCAGCCGAAAGTTCGTCTTTCAACCGCCAAAGAATAACGTGTTTTACCATATTAATTTAGAATTTAGAATGTTGAATTCAGAATTTTGAGTTTATCACAAAGATTCAAAGAAACCATTGTTTTTCAACCACTTGTACCTTACAACTTGTATCTTGTACCTAACAACTTGTACCTTACACCTCTCCCCTACTCAATCACCCGATAATTCTCTGGGTTCCACTTGTCTTTCGGCGAAGGATTCTCCGCTGGATGGCCAATGGCGATGACGCACAAAGGAATCTGAGTTTCGGGAATGTCCACCAAAACACGCAACTTGTCAACGCGGTCGGGATTGGGGAAAATGCCAGCCCAAACTGCGCCAAGTTCCAAAGCATGCGCGGCAAGCAAGATGTTTTCAGTGGCGGCCGAGCAATCGTGAATCCAGAAATCGCGGCCAACGCCGTCGAGAGTTTTTGTCATATCGCCGCAAACAACAATGGCGCAGGCAGCAGTTGTCAGGCGGGTGTTGGGCAGCGAATCGGCAATCTGCCGCAAAAGTTGCTTGTTTTTCACCACAACAAACTTCCATGGCTGCTTGTTCACTGCCGACGGCGCCGCCATTCCCGCACGCAGCAAAGTTTCTATCTGGCTGTCAGCCAATGGTTCATCGGTAAAAGAGCGGATGCTTGTTCGCGTCATAATGTTGTTGATGACGGCATCGGCGTTGTTGGCCGTCGGCTCTGCCGATTTTGTGGTAACTATCTTTATTATAGCAAATACCAGAGCAACAGCCAAAACCACCATGATTATTGTTGACGTCTTCATTTTTGTCTAAATCAAATGTTATCAATAAGTTTTACAATAAGATAAAGCCGCGAACGACCTCAACAAATATAATAAGGTTCTGCTTTATTTTTCGATTCTAATCGGATTTTCAATCCTGATGACACTGATTTTGTAAAACATCTAACTTCGCGCAAAAATCGTGTGCTATGTTCAAAAGAATTAACGCATTCATTGTCAAATATATGGCTGTATTGGTGCTGTTGGTTGGTGTGGTGGCAATGTTCTGCCCCGCAACGTTCAACTGGATAAAACCTGGCGCCATCAACTATCTGCTTGGTGTGGTGATGTTTGGTATGGGACTGACGCTCAACCCGTTGGACTTCAAAATCGTATTCAGCCGCCCGAAAGATGTGGGCATAGGCTGCCTTGCGCAATTCACCATTATGCCGCTGCTGGCGTGGGTGCTAGCGCGCATTTTCGGCCTTCCGCCCGAACTCACCATCGGCATTGTGCTGGTGGGCTGCTGCCCTGGTGGCACCGCGTCGAACGTGATTACCTATCTTGCCAAAGGCGACCTGGCGCTTTCGGTTGGTATGACCTGCGTTTCAACCATTGTCGCACCGCTCGTTACACCGCTGCTCACATGGCTGTTGGTGGGCGAAACCGTCCATGTTGATGTGCTGAATATGTTCTGGTCGATTGTGAAGGTGATTATTCTGCCCATCGGTATCGGATTCATTGTCAAGCATTTCTTTGCCGATTTCACAAAATCGGTTGTCGATTACATGCCTGCGTTCTCATCGTTGGCGATTGCTGTGATTGTTGGAACCGTTGTGGCCGCCAACTCGGCTCAACTGCTCTCCGTTGGGCCGCTGATTCTGCTGGTTGTGGCCCTGCACAACATCTGCGGATTCGCTCTCGGTTTCGGTCTGGCAAAACTGGTTGGAATGAGTCACGAGAAATGCACGGCGGTGTCGGTTGAAGTGGGAATGCAGAACTCGGGGCTGGCCTGCTCGCTTGCGCAGACACATTTTGCCGCAATGCCGTTTGCAGCCGTGCCTGGCGCCATCTTCAGCGTTTGGCACAACATAGCGGGAGCCATCTGGGCCCGAATATTGTCGGCAAGAAACGTAAGCGAGAAAGCCGCCTGATTTACTGCACAATGACAATTTTTTGGTCGAAAATCTCCACAACATCGCCGTTGCGGAGTTTGGCGCGTTTGCGGCTCTCGATTTGACCATTGAGTTTCACAATTCCGTCCTCAACAAACTGATTTGCCTGTGCACCATTCTCGCTGATACGCAACAACTTAATAAGTTTGTTCAGTTCAATGAACGGCTCCGACCCATCAGTCGATGGCTTTAATTGAAATTCTCTCATATTCTAAAGATATTCAACAATTTCCGATAACGATTTACGCTTTTTGGCAGGAATTTCATCAGTTGCAGCATAACCCATCGGCAGAAGCACAACTGGCTCACAATCAGAGTCAAGGCCGAAATATTTTGTAAGCAACTCGGCATCAAAATTGCAAACCCAACAAGTGCCAAGCCCTTTGTCGGCAGCGGCAAGCGTGAGATGGTCGGCTAGAATTGCCACATCAATGTTGGCATGGTTTTTCCCATCGGCGCGCGTCCAAGCCTTGTTTTTTAAAGCGCAGAGCATCAGCACAACAGGAGCCGCATTGAACCACTCACGATGATATGCACGCCTGACTTTGGCAAGGTTTTCGGGCGAATCAATCACATAAATCCGCCACGGCTGGGCATTGGTTGCCGAGGGCGCAAAATGCGCTGTTTCAATAATTTGGCTTACCAAAGCGCGGTCAACGCTGCGTGCCTGGTAATCGCGGCACGAATAACGTTTCAGCACCAACTCTTCAAAACTGTTCATACTCTGCAAATTATAGCGGTTAAATAATTGAACAAGAAGCATTTCTGCATCAAAGCCGCGACAATTCGTCTTTGTCGAAAAGGGTTGGGTGGTACTCGTCGCACAAAGACGCCATCACCTTTGACATAAACTGCTCACGGATGAATTTTGTGCGGTCAGTGACTTTCGACTTCTTACAATACTCCTCCAAAGCATTTAATTCATAATCATTTAGCGTGATTACAATTTTATGTGTGCGTCGAAGTCTGGAATCACGTGTTCGCATTGCAACTTGTTTTTTGTAAAGATAGTGCTGCAACGCCTGCCACGGGCGCTATCGGGGCTTTTTAATCAACGAATTATCAACATTCAAGCGAGTATATCCAACCCAATACCGCAAAATCCTTCCTTCATTGCATACACCTCTCCTATCTCTTTGACTTTCTGCGGATTCAATGTGTGTTCAACAGTAATAATCCGTCCGATTCCTGCCGAAACCGCCGAGCGGATTCCTGCATACGAATCCTCAAAAACAACACATTCTGAAGGTTTTACACCAATTTTCGAAGCCGCTTTCAGAAAAATGTCGGGATGCGGTTTGCCTGGATAGGTGCCGTCATCATATATTACATTATTGATATCGAACCATTTAGCCAGTCCAAGGTGGCTGAAATAAAAATCGACATTAGGTTTGTACGAGCCAGTGGCAATTGTAAAAGGTAAATCAGTGGTTTTCAGTTTATTGAGAAAATCTTCAACTCCAGGTGCCAAAGAATGCAGACCATCGGGTGCAGCGCAGCGCGTACGATACAGCAACTCCTTCTCTTCGGTTATGTCGCTTAATTCTGCCGATGATGGTTCGCGACCAAGCAAATAAGTGATAATCTGCAAATTAGTCCGACCTTGCAGGTTGGCATAAAACTCCTCAACACCAAGCGGCTGCGGCCGCAGTTTAGCCGCCATTTCAATCCACGCACGCTCATGCAGAGGCGAGTCGAGGAACATTGTCCCGTTAAAATCAAAAATCACACCTTTCATCTTATTCCTTGATTATCATCGCATTATCACTTTCTCCATTTTCAAACGTCACTCGGCAGACATATATGCCCAACGGCAACTCAGAAACATCAACCCGAACCGACGGCTCCCGCCCGACATTCAGCCGCAACACCTGGCGACCTTGCATATCAACAATCGTAACCGAAGTAATCAACTGATTGTCACACGATATATCTACCACATTCTTTGCTGGATTCGGATAAACCGACAATGCCGAACCTACCTTTTTCTCACTTATAACGCTCGGCTGCGGATACCTGCCATCAATCCTCACAAAATTGGTGTCATTCGGATTGAGCCATCGCTTAAGTTGCTGTGACTCATCAGCATATCTGTCGTAACAGATTGAAAACATTTGGAAATAATCGTTCATCGGATAGGCGCAATCGGCATCGCCGCCAGCCAAAATGCCCACAACTCGGTGATTCGAATCGAAAATAGGCGCACCCGATGAGCCAATCTCAGTTGTGCCGACATCCCACTCCTCAACATTGAAGAACGAATTCTCGTCGAAATTGCGGTACGAAGCCACCTTCAACGAATCGTTATCGACAGATATCAGTTTGCCTCCGCTGGCGGGGTGGTGAATACAAACCGCTCCCGACGGCACCTCACCTGACGCATCCCAACCAGCATAATAAACGCCCAAACCATCAGGCCGCTCACTTAACTTCAGCAAGGAGAAATCGAGAAATCCATCATCGTTGTCTTTGGTTGCAACAAGCGTCGCACCAACAATTGCGGGGACATTCAGAGCATCATCGTTTTTGAAGTAGAACACGCACGTTTCCGCCATTTTCTGGGTGTGGACACAATGACGGGCCGTCAACACGTAAGGCTCGCAAATTCCGTCGGCTGAAGCAAGCAAAGTGCCTGTGCACAACGTTGTGCCACCGATAATTATCTGGCACACAGCCCGTTGCTCATTCTGCCAATCAACACCGAAATCAGAATCAATGCCGATATGGCACTCCGCATCCACGCTGTCAGCGGCAGCAAAAACACCTTTGAAATCGTGAGCAACCTGAACAACGTTGAACATTCCCTGAAATTCGGCATCAAGCGGCTCAACATATTCAAACACAAGCATATCGCCATCAACAGGCGGCAACGGCAGATTCTCTGCGTTTTGCTCTGATGTGTATGTGGTTATCGACCGCAACGTGTCTGTTCCAAAGACAAAAAGTTCGGCATCGACAGGAATGTAAAAATCTGATAATGTGGCATTAAGCGAAAAAGCATTCGGCGAGCAAAGGGCGAAACGCCAAACGCGGAATCGGTCAGTTGTTGTCCACTCTCCGCTATTGCAGGGATTGTAATCGGTTGTGATTGGAATGGCAAAAACATTCTGGTCGGCAGACAATCCGTCGAAATCGGTTTGCGCCAAAGCCTGTCGCGACGGCAGCATGCCGACACCTTGCAAAGCAGGCAACCGCATCCGAACCGATGCCAGTCTATCGCTTTGCGCCAAAACGCAACCAACTGATAATAAAATCGATATGCAAACAAAAAGCAATCGCCTCATAACGCGGCAAAGTTCGTTTTTTTGAAGGATAGTTCTAAAAAGTGAGGCTAAAAATTCATCGCGATTTGAACTCGAAAAAAATTGAAAAAAAATATTCCTCAAACGGAACATTTAGGGCAAAACAAACGTATGCGTAACCGCATTATGCCATAAAAATGGTTTTATGATTAATTTCGATAAATTTGAACTTGAGAATGGTCTGCAAGTTGTTGTGCATCAAGACAAAACAACATCTTTGGCCGCTTTCAACCTGCTATATAAAGTTGGCTCACGAGATGAGGACCCCAACCGAACCGGATTTGCGCATCTGTTTGAGCATCTTATGTTTGAAGGTTCGGTAAACATAAAAGACTACGACCATCAGATTCAAATTGCAGGAGGCGAAAACAACGCTTTCACCAACACCGATTACACAAATTACTACATAACTCTTCCGAAACAGAACCTTGAAACGGCCTTCTGGCTTGAATCGGACCGCATGCTCGGCCTCGACTTTTCAGAGAAAAAACTCGAGATTCAGAAAAACGTTGTGATTGAAGAGTTTAACCAACGCTACCTGAATAATCCGTATGGAGATTGGATGCTATTAATCAGAGGTTTAGCCTATCACAGACATCCTTATATGTGGCCGACTATCGGCAAAAACACATTCCAAATCGAACACGCCAAACTGCCTGATGTTGTAAACTTCTTCAACCATTATTACGCTCCGAATAACGCTATTCTGGTAGTGGCAGGTGACGTGGATGTTGATGAGGTTAAACGTCTGGCTAACAAATGGTTCGGACCGATTCCAAGACGTAACATTCCCGCAAGGAATCTACCCGCAGAGCCGGAGCAGAACATTCCGCAAACACTGATTGTGAAACGCGATGTGCCAACCAACGCCATCTACAAAGCCTATCATATGGATGGCCGTCTGGGTGCAGGTTACCATGCTGCGAACTTGATTTCTGACATTTTTGCCGGCGGCGACTCATCAAGACTGATACAACATCTTGTGAAACAGAAGAAAACATTCGTCAACATAAATGCTTATATAACAGGCGAATGCGACCCCGGACTTTTCATTATTGAGGGCAAACTTAACGACAACATCAGTTTCGAGCAAGCGGAAGAGAGCATCGACTCTGAACTTAAAGCACTTTGGAACAACGAGATAACCGAAAACGAACTGACCAAGGTCAAAAACAACATTGAGATGAAAAAGATTGTGGGCGAAGTGAATGTTCTGAACAAGGCCATGAATCTTGCCCGCTACACCATGCTTGGCAATACTGATTTAATTAACACAGATATTGCAAGTTATCAGAAAATTACGCTTGCCGACATAAATAACACAGCAAGTAAGATTTTCGCCCCGCACAACTGCTCGACACTTCTCTACAAATCATCACAAAACGATTAGAAATGGATTTAAATAGAACAAAAGCCCCTGATTTCTATCAAATTAACAGCATAAATATTCCAAAAACCAAATCCGGGAAACTTTCAAACAAAATGCCGTTTCATGTGGTGAGCGGAGGTTCGCAGGAGTTATCGTACATTGTATTGACATTCAATGCCGGAACAACCGCATCAAACCAGAAACTTGTGGCAACAATTGCCAACGTGATGCTCACAGGCGGAACAAAAAAGCACAGCGCCAGCCAGATAGCCGACTCTTTCGATTTTTACGGCGCCGAAATCAGAACCGACAGCAATTTCGACCACGCAATCATCGCGCTTTTCTGCCTCAACAAATACCTTGAGCAACTTCTTCCGCTTTTCTGCGAACTAATTACTGAAAGCGCGTTCCCTGAATCGGAATTGGAAAACATCAGATCAGAAAGAAGGCACCAACTAATCGTCAATAGAGAAAAAACGAGTTTTCTGGCCAACCAGGCCATGTATAGGCTTACATTTGGGACTCACCCTTATGCCCGACAAGCCGAACCAACTGATTACGACAAAGTTACGCGCGAAATTCTTATCAAGTTCCATGACTTGCAATATCATGCTGGCAACTGCCAACTCTTTGCCGTAGGGCAGATAACTGACAAAGTGATGAGTTTGATTGACAAGACAATAGGTCAACTACCTGTGAAAGAGAGAACCATTCTCACCCCCACTCCGCTGACTTTGCCTTCTTCAACCGAACCATTGTTTATCAAAAAAGGTAACGCGGTGCAATCGAGCCTGCGAATGGGGTTGCAAACCATAAAAATGAACCATCCCGACTACCACAAACTCAACATTCTGACGACAATTCTGGGTGGCTATTTCGGCTCCCGCCTGATGAGAAACATACGTGAGGAGAAAGGCTACACCTACGGCATCTATTCTATAATACAGCCCCACCTGCAAAGCGGACTATTGCGCATTGCCGGCGACATTAAATCGGGCTACGCCATGCAGGTTGCCGATGAGGTTAGAAACGAGATGCGGAATCTGAAAGAAAAACCGGTGAGTGACAGCGAGATGGATCTTGTGCGCAACTATATGATGGGTGAATTGCTCCAGATTTTCGATGGGCCTTTCAACTGCGCCGATGCTGTTGAAAAAGCCATCGACATGGGGGTTGGAATCGATTTCTACGACAAGGAACGGGAGACTATCTTGTCGATTAAACCAGTTGATATTCAGGAAACTGCAAACAAATATTTCGACCTCGACAAACTGACCGTAGCCATTGCAGGAAATGAATAGCACGCCATTCTACGAAAGCAACGATTTGATAATCAGGCCATACAGAAGCGATGATGCCGCCTCGCTGGCATTTTACTCCAACAACAAACTGATTGCCACGCAGATGGAACCGTGGTTCCCCTCGCCTTTCACCTACGACGATGCCTGCTGTTGGGTTGCAGAAAACATTGACGGACAAAACTTTCCCATCATTTTCTATGGCGATGTGATTGGCAATGTTGGCTTACGCAATGCTGCCGACGGCAAGGCAGAAATTGTGGTGTGGCTCGCTCCCGATTTTTGGGGAAAAGGAATCGCCAGCCGCGCTTGCAATTGGATTGCGGAGTATGCCGCCAACCAATTATCTATCAGAACATTAACCGCAAAAATCAAAAGCGGGAACACCGCCGCCATGGCCATCGCCGAAAAACTCGGCATCCCCTACACCAACTGGCAATAAAAAAGCCGTCCCCAAACGGAAACGGCCCTTAGTTAATGTGCTATCTTTTAGAATTTGAAAGAGATACCAGCGTTGAAATATGTCAGGTGAGTTCCCCACATCAATTCTGATGTAAGAGCAAAACTGTCTGACATAAAGAAACGGATGCCAGCAACGCCTGCGCCACCAAAATCAACACTGTGGCTATCTTCGTTCTCAACAGTTGTACCACTTTCATATTTATATTTCCAATTGTGATAAACTGGGCCTGACATTGCGCCTGCATGAACCTCAAACACGTCAGTGATGTTCAAACCGTATGTTGCACGAGCCATCAAGGCAAAATTGGTATAGCGGATATCATAAATTTTTGCGCCACCATAAGAATAATCGTCTTTTGAAGTGTTAGAACCCACGAATCCACCAATAGTGAAATGGCCTTTCCACCAAGAGTTTACAAGAACATAGTCGGCAGAAACGCTTGCGCCAACACCGCCAGAATATTCTGACAAAATACCGCCTTGAACATTCAAGAAGAAATCGCCCTCGTGGTTAGGAGCCTCAATTGCCGAAGCACTCTGTGCACCGAAGCACAACATTGCAGCCGCTGCTGCCACTAATAAACCTTTTACTTTCATAATCATTTAATTAAGTATTAAACAAATAAAATTAAACAACATTAATTTTATACAAATGTACGATAATTTGTTAATTATGTTATCGCAATTTACTAGCCTCATTTTTTCTTCTTCCCTGTCAGCAAACTAACCACCACAATTGTGATGCACGAAAGCGGGAAAGCGAACATAATCGGGTCGATGAATTTCATCATACCGTCGGTGATGAGCACATCGGTGCCGAACAGAGCCTTGCATACGCCAAGCGCTGTGGCTTCTTTGGCGTGAATGAACAGCAGCAGCAGAATGGTCACCACCACGCCCACAATCATACTTGCGAAAGCGCCTTGCTTGGTGACGCGTTTCCAGTAGAGAGCGCAGAAGTACGACGGCAGGAACGCCGACGCGCAGATGCCCATAAAGAGCGATGTGCTGATGGCGATGACTGGTGAGTCGCTGCTTTCGCCTAATACAAAGCAAATTACGTAACTGATGAGTATCGAAACCAAAACCGCCAGACGAATCATAATGGTCATACGGTCTTTGTGCTCGCGGTTCAGGCGGCGGCCCGAATTGATGTAGGTGCCGTAGATGTCGCCGCCAGCCGACGCGCCCATTGTGTGGAACTGCGCGCTCAACGTCGACATACTTGCCGACAGGATGCAGAGCATAAAGATGGTCACAAACCAGGTCGGCATCACGCGGCCGATGAAATACGGGATAATCTTGTCGGATGCGTCAACCATTGCTGCCGCGATTTTGCCATCGTTTTGCAGGAAATAAAGGTTCGAGAGTGCGCCAACGTGGTAAATCACGCCAACGGTGATAATCAGGAACACACAGCCGATGGCCACACCCTGATTCAGTTTCTTGGTGCTGTTCACCGTCATAAAGCGCACAACCAACTGCGGTTGCGCCAGGCAGCCGATGCCCACGCCCATAATCATCGATGTGACAAGCGTGAACCATTGCTGCGAGCCGAAGCGCGGCATTGCCGTCCAGCCCTGGTGACCAATGGCGGCAAGTTTCTCGGGCACGCGGTCCGACATTGCTTCAAGCGCACGGTTGGCTTCGCCGAAGCCCATATGCAGAGCCTTGTAAACGCCAAAAACCAGCACGCCCATACAGATGAACATTATCACAGCCTGCAGAGCATCGGTGTACATCACGCCCTTCATACCGCCAGCCATCACGTACGATGCAACTATCACGGTGAAAATCAGCAAAGAAAGGTCAAAACTGATGCCGAACACTTCCTGCATACAGAACACACCGCCGCGAAGCACTGCCGCCGCGTAGAGTGGCATACAAAGGAAGATGACCGATGCTGCAAACACTCTGATTCTCTTTGAGTTGTAGTAAGCACCAAGGAAGTGAGCGAACGATGTGGCGTGCAGTTTTGCGCCGATGCGCCGCGTTGGCCGTCCGAAGATGATGAACGCAATGACCACGCCCACAAACATATTCAGGAACATCAGCCACTGAATGCCCATTCCGAAGGTTGCGGCCACACCGCCGAAACCAACTATGGCTGAAGCAGATATGAACGTTGCACCATACGAGAGCGACATCACGATGGGGTTCATCTCGCCGCCACCAATCAAAAAGTCTTTTGAGTTTTTCGTCTTCTTATAGCCCAAAAATCCCAAAAACGCGATGGCCAGGAAGTAGACCATCACAATCATATACATCGAAAAATTTTCCATCTATAAATTATTGATAGTTAATACTAAAGATTGTCGGCATCGTCTTCTTTGTTCCAATACTTTATGCCAAAAATTATCGAGCCTATCACGCATAAAATCGACAGCAGATAGACAATCCAGATACCAGGGTCGGAAATACCAAACATTGTAGTGCGGTTTTAAAATTGATGTTTAAAAAAGTGCATAAAAGTAGATAAATGTAGGATTTGAGCAAGTGCGGCCGCCAGATTGTACGTTTTTCACTTATTTGCCTTTGTTTTAAGTTTTTTCTGCTCGCGTTCGAATTGCTCGATAAAATGCAGTTCGACAGGCGACAACTCATTTTGGGTGCGCTCTTTGAATTTGTCATATTCTGCATCGGCTTTGGCTTTAGCAAGTTGAGCCGAAACTCGCCCTGCGTGAGTCAATATGTCTTTCCGCGATATGCGCAGAAAATCATCGAGTATTGATACCCAATCTTTCATATACATTGGGCGGTGTTCTTCGGCCTGCAACTCCGCAAAGTCAAGATAAAGACTCACGATGCGGTTGAGCGTGGTAAGTTCTTCCTGCGAAAGATAATTCTTTGCCACTTCAGCATCTGTTTTTTGTGGCAACGACCCTGTCCACGACGTCAGCCCCATAAAATCTTTTTCCGCATCAGCGCGTTCGTAGATTATCTCTGCCGCTGTATGCCCGTGGACTGAATAATGGATTTTGTTTTGAACCGTTTTGAAAAACTCCTGTGTCATTTCCGTTTTTGGGTCGTAATCGATACTTAACGCATATATTTCAAGAACTTTACGATAAAAAACTTTCTCCGACGAGCGAATATCGCGAATGCGGGCAAGAAGTTCGTCGAAATAATTGCCACCGCCAGCACGTTTCAAAAGGTCGTCGTTGAGAGCAAAACCCTTCACAACATACTCCTTCAACACTTTAGTGGCCCACATTCGGAACTGAACGCCTCGGTATGAATGCACACGGTATCCAACACTGATTATCATATCAAGGTTGTAATACTCAACAAAATGTGTTTGTGTTTTGTCGCTTATGGCGCCGTGTTGAGTGGTTGTTGCAAATTTTGCAACAACCATTTTCGCATCCAATTCTCCCTCTTCAAACACATTTTTAATATGCCTTGAAATGGTTGATTTGTTGCGTTGAAACAATTCGGCCATTTTGTCGAGACTCAACCAAACAGTTTCGTTTTCGAGCCGAACTTCAATTTTCGCCTCGCCGTCAGCGGTCTGATAAAGCAGTATTTCTCCTTTGTCGTTATTTTCCATTATTATATTTGTTATTCAATCTGCGATTTGTTTTAGTATTGGCAGATATAATAATACTATCGTTATTAAACTTTGCTTTTTGAGTATCTATTGCTTTATTCTATATTTCTCCATCAAATAAAATGGTATAAAATATATGTTCCTTTTGGCTCTAGTACAAGCCACATATAGTTTGTTCTTGGTACTTGAAGCTAATATATTTAAAGAATGATTATTATAGTGCTTTAAGGTTTCTTTGTTTAGTACAATACCAACATCAACAAAATCGTCCAATCCTTTCGATTCACCCCAATTCATTCCATTACACATATATTTGGACCTATCTCTATAAAACAATAATGGCAAATCATTTTGCACATATACATCTAATAGCCTTTGATTGTCAATATACTTTATTAAACTTTCATCGTGCCTATGAGAAAGTATGTCAATTGAAAGAGTGTGTCTTACGTATTCACAAACGGAAGTAGAACAACGATAACTTTTGTTTAATGTTGTATTATCAATGGTTAGTCCAACAAATTCCCATCTTTTACAGTATTTAATTAATTGTTCATGTAAGCCATTGTTGACATTACCATCTCTACTGGTATCAAATGTGTGTTGGAAAAAGTCGCCTACAAATAAGACATCAGTCTTTTGTGGAATAATTTGAGATACTAAATTAAAATCATGTCCTGCCAAATCTTGAACCTCATCAAAATAGAAACAGTCAAAGTACTTGTCAATTCTATTGGCTATCAATTGACAAATATTTGCATGTTGACATAATTTTGCTATTCTATTATTGTACAAATAACCATTGGATGTCATATAGAATGCTTTATTATGCGTATATCTCGTTTGTTCATGTGGGGTTATGAAGGTGATTCCTTTGGCATTGCAACGGTCTTTCAGATAGGGACTATAACAAATTGACCACAAAAATTGAAAATAAGATAATAGCATTATATTTTTAGGGAAATATCCGAATTTTCGTATTATCTTATTTTTTAAATTATTGACGTTATTGTTTGTATATGTTACAATCAGAAAACGTCTTGTCAAGTCTATTTGATTGACAAGATATGTGGTTTTTCCTGCACCCGCCACAGCCAATATCAGTCGTTTATCCATTGTATGGCGTTCATAATATATTGAGGTACAATAATTTCATCCATCCTTTTCGTAGCAAGTTGAAATGCTGCTTCAGATTTATTTTTTAACATATATTCTTGAATTCCAAGACTTCGCCTCGGTGTTTCAAACAACATATCGCAAAGTTCTTGATTGTTTTTATACATACAGACTTCAAATGTGTGATTCGCATCATCGCTATCTGCATAAATATGAATGTTTGCATCAGTTTGATACTCCTGATAATTACTATCAATGTTGTTTTTGTAATCTCCATCGTTATCTGTGATTACAGCAGTTTTGATGTTTAAAAATTTAGCAATTTCTAAATAGCGTTTAAAACACTTACCATCTACTGCAATAACACCAATTCCAACATCTTTCAAAGCCTTGTTGCAAACTTTCTTACACATTGCATCCATTAAAATGTACTCGGCATCTCCTTCAACAAGAATTACTTTTTTTGATAATGTAAATCTCAACAAGTTGTTGTCTGGGGCTTTTTCAAAAAATTTTGCCGTTCCTTCCGAAATACCATTTAATGTAGTAACATTATTAGAATTGCTGTTAACTAAAAAACACTTTCTCAAGTCCAATCTCGTTGCTATTAAATCGCTATGTGTTGCAATAAACAATTGTCTATCCTCCGAATTTGCGATTTTATCAATCAGTTCAAGCATTTTGAGGTAACTCAAATGGCTTTCTGGTTCTTCTATTAAAACTACATCAATATCTTCCTCGGCCTTTTGCAAGGCTAATTCTGTTTTAATGAAACATTGAATTCCCATACCTTTGTTTTCAATTGGAACATTCTTTGAAAGAATGGTAATGTCTGTTTCTATATTAGATTGAGGTGTGTTTTTAAGAGCAAAGGCCAATTCTTCCTTTTTATCATTATATGTATCAAGTAC
>JAEEPS010000093.1 GCA_016284875.1 Salinivirgaceae bacterium
GCGGTTTTTGAATCGCATTTCGATTGTTGCCTGAAAAAAAGCGGACAGATATATAATGTATTCGGCTATTAAACAGTTACACTCATCTGAAATCTTTAATACATTTGCGGCCGTTTTTAAATGCACTGATAATGAAACCGATAATTACAATTTTACTGCTCATTGTTTCAAACACTTTCATGACTTTCGCCTGGTATGGACATCTGAAATTTGGCGAGATGCGCGGCTTCAAAGACCTCGGACTGTGGGCAATAATCCTCATCAGTTGGGGAATTGCACTGTTCGAATATTGCTTTCAGGTTCCCGCCAACCGCATCGGCTCAAACATCAACGGCGGGCCATTCAACTTGATTCAATTAAAAGTAATTCAGGAAGTTGTGTCGCTGACAGTCTTCACGGTTTTCACCATCACAGTTTTCAAAACCGAAACATTCCGTCTCAACCACATCATCGGTTTTTGCTTCCTGATTCTGGCGGTTTATTTCATTTTCAAGAAGTAAGGGATTCTTGCGAAAGCAGTTTATTCCTCAATTTCATATCCGTCGCTGCCAGCGCTACGGATTGGGATGGCGTACATTATGGAGTAACTCATGCCAGCATTGAACCGATTGAAGCCCTTGCCGTATCCTGGCACGATGTAGGGCGTCATTGATTTGTAATCGGTGTGCGAAAGCATCATTTTTGCTCTGATTGTCAGTCCGATATAGAGATTTTTCAGCAATTCGCCTTTGACTCCGACAACCGCCTCACCCCAATATGCGGAAATGTTTGCCAAAGGAATGCCATCGACTGAATCGCCCCAAACACCCGATACCACCGCATAGGGCGCCTCGTGGCTGAACTTGGTGCCAGCAAAACGCAAACCGAGGAAGAAAATGTCGCGGTCGAGACGGTGCTTGTATTTCAGCAAGTTATAGTCAAGGCCGATTCGAGCATACTGACCGCTCATTTTGTATCGCAAACTGTCAGTGTTATGCTTGAGCGACTGATTGCCGAACTCAATCACAGGGAAAAAGTTGTAATGCAGTTCAGCATCGACCGAAAACTCCATTCCATGCGAACCAATCTCGCGCACGTATGGCAGCGCAAGGCGCGACAAATCGTAACCCACGCGCACAAACACCTGACGGCGAGGCAGTTCGTCGAATTCGAACTGGGCTGTGGCGCAAAACCATGAGCACACAAGCAGAAGACTAAAAGAATATTTCAGCATGCGTTTCATAGTCTTGGTCGATTTCGTCAGTAAAATAATGAATGGAATCAACAGCCATATTCATAAAATATTGTTCCACACCAGTTTTGATGGAATCAATGTAGGTATATGTGGTTTCGAACTTGTCCCAGCCGCGTATTGTATTGATATTCATCTCTGGTTCGGTGCTGTCGGATGTAAAGGTGTAGGTGGTGTCGTATCTTACAGTCGGTACCGAATCAACGGCCTTAACATAAACAGTATCAAAACGATAAGTCGGGCGATAGTCCTTTACGGAATACATGGTATAATCGAGGTCGTGAAAAACGTAGAACGCGCCGCAACTCAAATTGACAATGCTCAACTCGGGTTGCGATGCGACGCCAACGACGCTGCACCACTTTTCGGTGATGGTTTTTGTCACGCCGACAATGGTGAACTGAACCTGCGTTGTGTCGCCTGTAATGTCGAGCGGGATTGAAATCGATGTCGGCAGGGCGCTGCCTCTGAACAGAACGCTGTCGAGTTTTGGCATGTAGATGATGGTGGAGTCGATTTTCCGCCCCGACAGAACCGTCAGTCGGCAGCGCAGCGGCGGATACTGCTCGGTGGTACACTCGGGCGGCTCATTATTGCATGCGGCGAAGGCCATCAGCAACAAAAGCGACAAAAAAATAATCGGTTTAATTCTATTCACCATAGCCGCCAAAATTAGTGTTTTAGCAACGCAAACGCAAACATTTAACGCAAACAAAAGGCTAATGGTCGGTCTTTGTTTCCAAATCCTAAATCAAGATTCCTAAATCCTAAATAAAACTTATTTTTGCGCCCGATAGCAGGCCGTCCTGTCGCGCTGCGCAAGCAGTGAGGAAAGTCTGGGCAACACAGAGCATCGACCTTCCGAAAGAAAGGTGTCCGTGAGGGTACAGAAGGGCAGAAGAAAACAACCGCCGCGCAAGCGGTAAGGGTGAGAAGGCGGTGTAAGAGACCACCAGTGCCGCGGGTGACCGTGGCAGTTGTGCCCCTGTCGAGTTGAAAGGCCATGTATATCACAACCCGCTTCGGCGGACAAGGCTGCTCGTCTTGTTTCTGGCGACAAATGTTGTGAGGGGTAGGCCGATAGTGGTTGCGGGCAACCGCAATTCGAGATAAATGACAGGACCTTGCTCTAGCAAGGACAGAACCTGGCTTACAGGCCTGCTATCTTTTTATGTTTCTTCAGATTACAACGCAAATCAGGCTCCTTCTCTCCTACTTTTACAACCGATTGCCAAATTGTTTCATTGTTTTTTGATTACATCAAGTGCAAAATGTTGAAAAAAGTGTGCAAACGAGGCATTTTTTTGTTGATACTGACAATAAAATTCACCATTTTTAAAGTTGGCTTTGACTGAAGCAATGGAACGAAGAAAAACGTCACCGATTATTGCATTTGTGCTGACCGCAACCCTCGCAGTCTGTTCATTGACAGCGTTGTGCGCAACACGATGGAGCACGCCTTCTTTGCAACTTGGAGGGGACGTTTCGCAATACACAAAACCTGATTTTATCAGTCTTGTCCGCGTCGAACACAAGAACCTTGACACAACAATGACCACTGCACGCGTCAATCTGCAAATTGCAATGGCCGAAAAAAATGCCAGATTGATGGCTCGGGCATACGATGCGATTGCCTGGAACCACTTCTGTAATAACAAATTCAGCGAGGCTGCCAAAACTTACGAAAGGATCTTACAAATCTGCGACTCATCTGGTCACCGCAGGGGTGTTGCCATCAGCTACCACAATTTAGCCAACACGCTGACTATGATGAATCTCTACAACGAGGCCAACGAATATGAGCACAAAGCAATCAATGTTGCCTACGAGTTAAACGACGAGGAACTCATCAGCAGGTTTTGCAAGACTTCCGCACTGATGTACATCAATCATCACCTATATAACTCGGCCAACGAACTATTGAACCTCGCGCTCAACATCGACAACCGAATGAGCATCCGAACCAACAACAAATCTGATGACAACGCCTACGACTACATGTATATGGGCCTGGCCGACTTCCGCAAATTCTTCGACATTCCCGGCGACAGCCTACTGAACCAGGCAAAGATTAAAAATCTAAAAGCATACAAAATTTTCAAATCAACAGGCAATACATCGGCAACATTTGACGTCTGCAACAAACTGATGTTCATTTATTTGACATACGCTCAAAAATCAACCGGAAGCCAGCGGCAACTATTCCTCGACAGTAGTATGCTCTACCACAACATCGGCTTGAGTGCGATGGAAAAGACGGGCAACGAGTACGCAAAAACTAACTACCTTTTGTGGAGTGTTGACTACGACATTGAAACCAAACAATACGGTTCTGCCCTCAAAGGACTTGAGGCGGTTAAAACCGACGTTGAAAAAGATCCGCTCAAAATATTCTACGCAGGATACGGACACGCCATGGCCAAATACTTAGAGGCCGTAGGCAACTACCGCCAGTCTTTCGAATGGTCAGTATGGACAACGAAATTGGAAAAGCAGCAACTTAACCGCGATTTCGCTGTCAAATCAGCACAACTTGGTTTGAAGAAAGAGCAGGACAACATTATGCTAAAGCGCGAGATCGACCTCGAGCATGAATACATCATACGCCGCGAGCAGGAAATCCGGCTTGTGATAATAACCGCATCCACAGTTCTTCTGCTGATAATGATTGTTATTCTGACCGTAGTCATACGCAACAGCCTGAAACGCAAGAGACGATTGGGTCAAAAACTGACTGAGCGCAACGATGAGTTGGAAACGCAGCGAGACCAGTTGGAGGCCATCAACGATCAACTTGCTTCAAGCATCGACTTCGCCCACGATCTTCAGACATCGATGCTACCTACCAAAGAGCAGATGGACAATATGTTCGGCCAGACAATGATTTTCTGGCGGCCGCTCGACCTTGTCTCGGGCGACTTCTACTGGGCTTCGCAGAGCGGACATCGCAAATTGTTTACAATAGCCGACTGCACAGGTCACGGCGTTCCGGGCGGATTCATGAGCATGCTAGGCATCTCTATCCTATCGGACATCACCCTGATGCCAGAATTCAAAAACGGGCAACTAAACGCAGGCAATGTGCTCGACATCATGCGCGACAAAGTTATTGAGTCGCTCAGGCAGTCAGAGGAAAGTGCGATGGCTCTTGACGGCATGGATATGGCTCTCTGCATACAAGACTCCGACTCTATGGAGATTCAATTTGCCGGAGCATTTAGGTCGCTCATCATCATCCGCGATGGCGAACTCCTTGAATATAAGGGCGATAAGATGCCAATCAGTTACATATCGGACAATCCGCGGCCCTTTGTTACCAAAACCATCAGTATTGAAAAGGGCGATATAGTTTTCATGTATTCCGACGGCATAACCGACCAATTCGGCTACAACGAGAAAGGCGAACAGTCAAAATTTGCGTCACGGCGGTTGCAGAAAATTCTGAAAGAAAATAGCAGTTTGCCATTCGATGAACTTGAAAAACTAATTGACTGCGCCATCGACAACTGGCGCTCACCGGCTCAACGGAAAACAGTGCCGCAAACCGACGATATTATTATATTGGGAATCAGATTCTGACAGATGAAACGATTGGTTAGACATATAATTGCTGCAATATTGGTGCTGACAGCCGCTTGGGCACCACGCCCAATTTGTGCCCAACCTGCGAACCAGTATTCTGTCGACAGTCTCATTCTGGCAGCAAAACAAATGCCCGACAGCAGAATGAAACTGGAGGTTCTTTTTGAAATATGCCGGAATCACACCAATGTTGACACTGTCCGCACCTACGCCGAGCAGATGCTCGAAATCGCCACCCAACTCGATGACAAACAGTCTATTGCGAATGCTAACAGATTCATCGGATGGTGTTACAAAAAAATCGGCAACTATGAGAAAGCAATGGCCAGCCACTACAGCGCACTCATCATCTATGACGCTCTTGCCGACTCGCTTAACCTTGCCAAGAGTTACAACAACACTGGCGAAGACCTGCTTGAGTTGCGGGCATACTACTCTGCCGACAAATATCTGCACAAATCGCTCGAAATATACAGCCTGCTCGGACTTGAGTCGGAGTTTCCAACCATCTACAGGAACTTGGGCAAGATGTACCGCGACTACAAACTCTTTGAAACTGCAAGACGCTATTTCTGGAACGCAATCGAAATCGACTCAGCGCAGAACAACGTCACCGGCTTGATTGAGGATTACAACTCCCTGGCCATGACTGACTACGACGCGTATCACGAATTCTACGAGACAAATAGCATTGAGTACGCAATGCAGCACAACAACACCGCCTACCGGAAAGCAATGGAACTGAACGACACCTCGTATATGATTCTCGCCACCCAAAGCGCTCTGCCAATCTGTCTCGATTACGCTGGAATACTCGACTCGGCCGCCCGACAGCATCTGCTCGACAGTTGCGTTGCAATCTACCATCAGACGGTGGTTTACTCGAAAGCACTCGGTTATACAAACAATTTCTTCCTGCTCGAGAACAACCGTGCCCGACACTTACTGCTCAACCGTAGGTATCAAGACTGCCTCGACCATCTTGAAATGACACGCAAAAAGGCTGAGAACAACATAAGCGGGGCAATATTCGAAATTGACTACGACTGCTACATCGATTGCTACGCTGCAATGGGCAACTACAAAAAAGCCTTGGAATACAAAAAGTTGAAAGACAAATCGGAAACTCAGGATTATTTTCTTGAGACATCTCTGAACTCGTCAAGAACGCGCATAAAAGAGGAGTTTGAGCAGAAACTGCGCGACCAGGAGAAAGAGAAAAAGAATCGCGAGGTGCTGTTTGAGGAACACAAAAAGATGGTAAAAATCATCAACTCGTCATCCATAATCTTCATTTTGCTGCTGATTGTGTTCGCCATTGTAGCCTTGTTTGAGATGCGAGCCAAGCAACGCAACAATAAAGTGCTGTTGGCACAGAAAAACGAATACGCAACACAGCGTAACATATTGGCAAACATCAACATACAGATTACCGATGGCATTCGTTACGCTAAAGAGATTCAAAATGCGATTATTCCATCGGCAAAAATAATGAACTCGATATTTGGCGACTACCTTGTCATATGGCGGCCGCTTGACATTGTGTCGGGCAACTTCTATTGGGCTACGCAAAAAGGTCCGTACAAGATGCTCGCCGTTGGTGATTGCCTGAGGCACGGCGTCCCGGGCGCATTCACAAGCATGCTCGGCATCACTTCGCTAAACGACATAGCATCGATGGAAGTAATTGAAGGTCATTGTCCTTCGGCATCGTCGATGCTCGATAAATTGCGCAACAAAATTGAGAACACAATACCCCACTCTGATGATTCGGGCCCTGCAAACATGATTGACATTGCCCTTTGCATCATCGACACCGAAAGCAACACCATGCAGTTTGCCGGCGCCCACAGCCCGATGTTCATTGTTCGCAATGGCAACATTACCAATATAAAATCGGATGATATCCATATTGGCGACAACAGCGACAATAAGACAGATTTCAGCAATACATCAATAGGACTGTGCAAAAACGATGTTTTGTATTTCTACACCGACGGCATCGCTCAGCAACTGAGCAGCGAATGGGAATTCTCAACCAACGTTCTTACTGAAATGCTGACACTTATCTACAACAAACCGTTTGCCGAACAAACTGAATACATCAACTATTCACTGTCGAAATCGCCTAAAAGTCAAGAGATTATCGACCAAATAGACGATATTCTGCTGGTTGGAATTAGAATTTAGGTTATGAGTATTGTGTGTTATGTGTTAGTTTATAAGGCATAAGAGTTTGAAACGTTGGACACAATAAAAAAGGCGTACGTGATTACCACATACGCCTTCATAATTTCTACTCCTCTATCCTATTCCTCTAAATCACAATAAAATCCGTTGTTTTTACCCATCCCTTGTTGCCGTCTGACAAACGGATTTCTGACCAGTCGCCGTTGTGGTTGGTGACTTTGATTTTCAGGCCTTCGTGAATTAGGAACAGTTCGGTGCCAGCGGCGTCGGGTGAACTTTTAACCACAACCGACGGCGTAACCACAATGGCTTCGGGCTCGTTGAGCACGGCGGCTTTCTGCTTGGACGAGAAACTGAACGAGAATGCTGCCTCAACTACCAGCAACAAGCCAATCCAGAAGGCGAAGCGGCGCAGCAGCGGACGGTCCGAAAGGAAGAAGAGCAGCAGAAGCACCAAGGCGGCCACAAATGAGACAACGCTCAAAACGGCCCATTGGTTCGACGTGAGCGCCCGCACAAGCGACTGCCCCCACGATTTCAGAAAAAATTCGGGCAGCACTTCTATCTTGTCAACCACGTGAGTGTTAGCCAGTTGCAGATTGAACTGAATATCTTCGTCGGTGGCGTTGAGTTTCAGCGCGCGCTCGTAGTTGGCAATGGCGTACGGAAATTTGTTCGATTTGTAGTAGGCGTTGCCCAGATTGAAATACAATTCCGACGACTCATATCCTTGAGCCACAATGCTTTCGTAGATACTGATTGCCTGCTCGTATTTTGTTGCCTGGTAGCATACTGCCGCCGAATCGAGTTGAGCCTTGAAATCGGCTGCCGAACCGCAAAGCGGCATCATTGCCGCAATTGCTATTATAATGTATTTTGCTATCTGTTTCATTGTCAAATATTTTTAATCTTTTGGTGAACTGGTTAATCGTTTAATCGGTGAATTGTATTCGGATTTTACGATTATCGGATTCATCAATCTTATGCCTTTTGCCTTTTTAACTTTACTCATTATACTTTACACATTACTCACTACTTCACTTTCTGGTCGAGTTTCGACAGTGTGCTGTCGGCTTTGCGGAAAATCTCGTCCATTCCGCCCGAAACGGCTGCTGGCGCGTAACGAGCGAACTCACACGAGTTGAGCAAGTCCATAAGTTCGTCAACCAACTGACTGTCAACCGAATGGCTCGACAGAATCTCTGCCACATTGTCTTTCGACAAATTGGCCACAGGAATCGACAGTTTGTCGCTCAGATAGCCCCAAATGGCCTTCAGCATCTCGTCGTAGAACTGCGCTTCCTGACCTTGTTTCATATACTTGGCAGCCTGACGTAACCGCTTGCGCGACACCTTGTTTGCCTTACGGTTCTTAACTGCGGCCTGATTTGCGTTCTGCTTAATCTGCGCCAAGCGGAACAGGATTATCGCCACAAAAAGCAGCAGAGGAACGGCGTAGCAGCCATAGAACAGCGGCGTGCCGAACATCATCTCTTGACGGCGGTCGAGCCGCTCAACAGGTTTAATGTAGCGAATGTCCTTGCCAATGAATTTGACATCTTCTTTTGTAAGTGCCTGAACCACCCCCGAATTGGCCTCGGCTTCGCCATCGCCTTTTTCAACGCTAATGTTGAACTCTTGTGTGGTCAGCGTCTTGTAAGTCTTTGATTTAGTGTCGAAATAACTGAACGTGATTGGCGCAATGCGGTAGTTGCCCGCATAGCGCGGAATGAACAGATAATCGAACGTTACCGAGCCCGACATTCCGTTGGCATCGGTCTTGATATTTTGCGTTGTTTTGGGGTCGTAGACGTCAATGTCGGGCGGAAAATCAATCTTTATGTTATTGATAAACTTTAGGTTACCCGTGCCCGACACTTTAACTTTCAGTGTCACGGCTTCGTTGGCCTTCACTTCGGTTTTATCGACCGACGCGTTGAGTGTGAAGTTGCCCACGCCGCCCGAAAAATCGGCGGGTTTGCCCGCAGGAAGCGGCTCCACGTTTATCTTCACAGGCTTGCTAACAAGTTTGTAGGGCGTAGTGCGGTACGAGCCACCGAAGAAATCGTCGAACGGGTTGTTGCTGCGCACGCGGGTGCGAGTGAGAATGGTGATTTCCATCGGGTCGATAGTGAGTTCGCCCGAGCGTTGCGGCATCAAAAGCACCTTTTTCAGCAGGCCTGTCGTATATATCTGACCGTTAACATTTTCGCGCTGAAGCGAGACTTGCTGCGGCGCTTCAAGGTCGCTGCTCCAGAAACCAGTGAACGGCGGAAACTTAACATCTTCAAAACCAGATACATCCTTGCGAGTGTAGAGTTTTATAGTTGCCACCAGATACTGCCCTTGAATCAGTTTCTTTTTATCAACCGTGATTGCCACAAAAAGGTCGTCGCTGCTCAAATCGGGATTGTTGGTGGTGGCTGGTGCACTGCTTCCGCCTTGCTGCTGGCCGCCCTGGCTCTGACTTGCCGCTGGCCGTGAACCTGCCACAACTTCAATGGTTACGGGGTTCGACTGGTAGGTCTTGCCGCCCGATTTAATGGTGGCCGCAGGAATGGTGAATTTGCCCTCGTGGTCGGCCATCAATATAAAGGTGTAGGTGTAGGTTGTGCTCTGCGACATTGAGCCGTTAATCCACTGAATGCTGCTGCTTGACGACGTGTTCGGGCCCGAAAGGACTTGAAAATCAGCAATGTTCGGTTCCGAGAAATTGCTGCCTTTGGCGTTCAGCACAAACTGAAGGCGGAACTGCTCGCCAACCTCGACGGCCTGCGGCGCGCTGGCGGTGAACGTTACATCGTCGGCAAAAGCCGAAATGCTGAAACTCGAAAGCAACAGCGTGAAAGCCGCCATCAGTTTCAGTTTTAAGGCTTTATGTAAATTTGTCAGTTTCATTTTTATATCGTTTTTCTCTTTTTTTCAAAGTTGCGAAGATAGTGATTTAATGTTGAACAAGTTGAAACGCTTTGCTGTTTAACAAGTTGAAATCCAACCACACTTTAAATCTTATAACTTACTAATACCCAACACCTAAAACCTAACACCCAATCACTACCAATCCTTCTGCGTTCTGCGGCGTTGCGGTTGCGCTTTCTGCTTCTGAACCTTCTCCTGCACGTCTTTCTCGTCGTTCTCCAAGGCCTCAAGAATCCTCATTGCGTCCTCCTTCGACATCTGCTCGTCGTTCTGCTCTGGCTGCTGCTGTGCTTGCTGCGGCTGCTGTTGCTGATTATCCTGACTCTGCTGGTCTTGCTTGTCTTTTTGTTGCTGGTCCTGATTCTGCTGTTGGTCTTGCTGCTGGTCCTGATTTTGTTTTTGGTCCTGCTGCTGGTCCTGGTCTTGCTTGTTCTGGTTTTGATTCTGTTGATTCTCGTTTTGCTGTTGCTTCATCTTATCCTGCGCCCAAGCCAGATTGTATTTGGTTTCCAGGTCGTTAGGATTGTTGCGCAGAGCGTTTTTGTAGGCATCGATAGCGCCTTGCAGATTCTCCGACTGCAGCAGGCAGTTGCCCAGATTGTGATAAGCGGCGGCGCGTTTGGTTTTGTCAACATCGGTTTTCGCGCCAAGCGCCTGATACTGCCGAGCGGCCTCGTCCATACGGCCCTGGCTCATCATTGCGTTGGCAAGGTTGAACGACGCGTCCCAACTGTTCGGGTCCTGTTCCAAAGCCTTGCGGTAACTTGCTTCGGCGGCGGCAAAACGTGTCGAATCAACCTTTGTCGAGTCGGCGAAGGCGCTGTTGAACTGGCGGTTTCCTTGACGGATATATTTCCGCTCGGTTTGCGCCCCTGCCATCTGCGGAAGCGCTATTGCCAAAAGCAGAATTGCAACAAACAAACCTTTGATTTTCATATCTTTACTATTTAAGCGTCAGTTTTGAATTTTTGAAGAAATTGATAGCGTTCAGGCGGCGGTTGCGGCGATTGAGAATGAACACCTCAACCAGCAGAATCAGCAGTCCGAAGCCCAGAAAATATTGATATTGTTCTTCGTATTCCGAATAGATTTTCGCTTCCATCTCCACCTTCTCCATATTATTCAGTTCGCTGAAGAGCGCGCTCAGGCCGCTTTTGGTGTTGTTGGCGCGAATGTATTTTCCGCCACCCGCGGCTGCCACCTGCTTCAGTGTCGTCTCCTCGAGTTTCGAAATGACCACATTTCCTTGTGCGTCAGTGCGATAGTCGCGTTGGCCGTTGCGGTTGACGGTGGGGATTGGTGCGCCTTGCGGCAGTCCCATACCCACCATATGAATGGTTACTCCCGCCTCGTTGGCTTTGGTGGCTGCCGCGATTGGGTCGCCGTCGTGGTCCTCGCCGTCGGTGATAATGACGATTGCCTTATTCTTGTCGTCGCCAGGCGTGAACGATTTGACTCCCAAATTGATAGCCTTCTCCAACGCCGTTCCCTGATTGGTCACCAGCGACGGATTGATTGACGAAAGGAACATTTTGGCGGCGGTGTAGTCGCTTGTCATCGGCAGTTGCACAAAGGCATCGCCCGCAAAGACAATGAGCGCCAGTTTGTCGTCCTTCAGGCCGTCAATCATTTTCGAAATGGCGCGTTTGGCGTTCTCAAGGCGGTTGGGCGTAATGTCTTCGGCGAGCATACTGTTCGACACATCGAGAGCCACAACCAACTCAATACCAGTGCGTTTCACCTCGCGCAACTTTGTGCCGAACTGCGGTCCTGCGGCGGCAATCACCACCAGCGAGAGCGCCAGCAGCGCCAGCACCATCTTCACCCACGGCCTCGAAGCCGAAGTGTCGGGCATCAGGCCATTGACAAGGTCGCTGTCGCCAAAAGCCTGCAACGCGCGGCGGCGCATCATTCGCCCTGCAATGAAAATCAGCAGCAAGGCTGGCACCAGCAGCAGAAACAAAAGATATTGTGGATTAGCAAATTGGAACATTTTTTAATATTTTTTGGTTAATCGGTGAATTGGTCACTTTCGATTGGCCGATTATCCGATTCACCAGTTCAACAATTTATCATTTTCAATTTTCAATTTAACTCACTCCCCGCATCACAGTGTTGCGCATCAGCAGTTCAAGGGCGAGCAGCGCCAGGCCTGCAAGCAGCAGCGGCAGATACTCCTCGTTCTTCTTGCTGTATTCTTTGGTCTCGATTTTCGATTTCTCGAGTTGGTCAATCTGTTCGTAAACTTCCTGCAGACGGCGGTTGCTGGTGGCGCGGAAGTAGCGGCCATCGGTCTGGTTGGCTATCTGCGAAAGCACCTCCTCGTCAATCTCAACATCGACATTCTGATAGTGCTTGTTGCCGAAAGCGTCGGTGAACGGATATGGCGCCTGGCCCTGCGTGCCAATGCCCACGGTGTAAACGCGGACTCCCATTGCCTGCGCAATGTCGGCGGCGGTGAGCGGAGGAATCTCGCCTCGGTTGTTCACGCCGTCGGTCATCAGAATCACAACTTTGCTTTTGGCTGTCGATTCCTTCAGGCGGCTCACAGCGTTGGCCAGCCCCACGCCAATGGCCGTTCCGTCCTCAATCATTCCGCTTTTCACGTCGTTAATCAGATTGATAAGCACGGCGTGGTCGGTCGTGAGCGGGCACTGCGTGAAACTCTCGCCAGCAAACACCACAAGGCCTATGCGGTCGTTGGGGCGGCCCGATATGAATTTTATGGCGTCGCTTTTGGCGGCTTCAAGGCGGTTGGGCTTGAAATCCTCGGCAAGCATACTGCCCGAAATGTCGAGCGCCACCACAATGTCGATTCCCTCGGTGGTTGTGTTGCTCCAGCGGTCGGTTGACTGCGGACGGGCCAGAGCCACCACCAGCACAGCCATTGCAAGCGTGCGCAGGGCGAAGGGCACGTGGCGCAGATACCATTTATAAGTACGCGGCGCTTTGGCGAATCCGTCGAGCGTCGAAAGGCGCACCGACGTGTCCATATCGCGGTGCTTCCATACGTACCAACCCACCATTGGTATCAGTAAAAGCAACAGATACAGCAGGTTAGGATTGTTGAATGTTATATTTTCCATAGTCTACTCCGTTTTTTCGTTTTGTTCGACTTTGGCGTCGCCTTCGGGCGCATCTTCATCGTCGCGAAGTTGCTCTACAGGCTTGGTTGTCAGCACAAAATGCTCAACAAAGGCGAAACTTGCCTCGTTCTCGTTGGCCTCGGCCTGCGCTTTCGCGAATTTCACAAAATCGGCCCGCTCGAGCAGGTCTTGCAAGTTGCTGCGCAGGTCCTTGTCGATTTCGGGCACGTTCTTCGTCATCTGCATAATCTCGGCTGTGGTGCTCTCCATCGCCTGCACGCCGAATCGGCCGTTCAGATAGACGCGCACAATGTCGGTGAGCGACGAGTAGAACTACTTCACCAGCCCGCGCTGCCAGAGTTTTTGCTC
>JAEEPS010000094.1 GCA_016284875.1 Salinivirgaceae bacterium
CTGGCATCACCGTGAAAATCGGCGGTAGTTACGAGGACCAACAGGATACGTTTGCCGATATGGGCCTTCTGCTCGCGCTGATTGTAATGCTTGTGTTTGTGGTTATGGCGTCGCAGTTCGAGTCGCTCAAAAAGCCGTTCATTATAATGATGGCAGTGCCTTTCGCCATTTCGGGTGTGATTCTGGCCTTGTGGATAACCAACACCACATTGGATATGATTGGCGCTCTGGGTGTTGTAATGCTTGTGGGTATTGTGGTTAAGAACGGTATTGTGCTGGTTGACTACATCAACCTTATGCGCGACCGCGGTTACGAGTTGAACGAGGCCATCGCCCTTTCAGGTCAGTCGCGTCTGCGCCCCGTGCTTATGACCGCAGCCACCACCATTCTGGGTATGCTGCCAATGGCCTTGAGCCGCTCTGAAGGTTCCGAAATGTGGATTCCAATGGGTATTGTGGTCATCGGCGGCCTTCTGGTTTCGACCGTGGTAACGCTGTTGGTTGTGCCTGTGCTCTACTCGATTATGTCGCGCCACGGCGAACGCGATAAGGAAGAGGAAATCCGCCACTCGTTCATCTTCTTCGATATGGACGAGGATTCGGTTTACGACAGCCGTGTTAACAAATAATGACTACGGACTTCAGACTACAGACAACAGAAGAATTTAAAATTTGAACGACAATGAAAGCAGTATTTATAGTTTACAATCAGGCAAATACAGAGCGTGTTGAGTATATGCTCGACCGCCTTGGCATAAAGGGATTCACCTATTGGGAAGACGTTCAGGGGCAGGGCTCGGTTGACGGCGAGCCGCGCCGCGGAACGCACACCTGGCCCGAAATGAACTCGGCCATCATCACCGTTGTCGAGGACGAAATGGTGCCCGAACTCTTGAGCCGCATCAAACGCTTGGACAACCGCAACAAAGAGGTCGGCGTGCGTGCGTTTGTGTGGAATGTGGAAGCGACGGTGTGAGAAAGTTAGGAGTTAGAATTTTGAATTCAGAATTTAGAATTAGGAATTACGATTCAACAATTCACCGATTAGCCGATTCAACAATATTAGGCTTCTACCCTACAGCAAAAAGTCTCATTCTTGATGGAATGGGGCTTTTTTTGTTGGAAATGATTTCCTTTTCTCTACGTTTCCGCAATTTTATTATGCGATTGACGTTGGCGGTTGCCATTTAGTTTGATAAATTGCCACCATAATTTTATACGATATGAAACCACTATTCACCACTCTTGCGGCCACTGCGGCCATCACAACTATTGTTGCGTGCTCGGGCACAAGTGAGCAATCGCTCAAAATCAACGACCTTGAGTATTTCGAGGACCGGGGCGTCAACGTGCTGGTTTACAGCAACGATTACAACGGAATGTTCTGCGACGAAAAAGAAGCGGCGGTCGAAATCATTATGCGCGGCGTCAGGATTGCCACGGGCGGCGGCGTCAGGCTAATGAACACGCCCGAACAGTGGGACATCTACCCAAAACTCATCGAGCGCACGGTTGACCGCGACAATCAGACCATCGAACTGGTACTCGACTATGCCGACTACAACTTCAAGCCGACCGTGAAGGTGACGGCAAAGGACAAGGGCGTGCTTATGACTGTTTTTGTTGACAAGCCCGTGCCCGAAAATCTTGTGGGCAAGGCAGGAATGAACATCGAGTTTTTCCCTGCGACCTATTTTGGCAAGACGTGGCTAATGGACGGCCAACCGAACATTCTGCCGCGGCATCCCGCATCGGCAACCGAAATGCATCCTAACAGCGAGAAAATCACGCAGATATACGGTCTTTCGACTTTCGACGACCGCGGACGAGACGAGTTCATTGTGCCGCTGCCCATCAGCACTGGGCATCAACTTGTTATGGCGCCTGAAGACGACAATCTGCGAGTGTCTTTCAAGAGCGAGGGCGAACTAATGCTCTTCGACGGCCGCAACCTGTCGAACAACGGCACGTTTGTGGTGCGCACGCTGCTCGAAGGCGGCAAGACGGGCAAGGTGGCCGAATGGTATATGGAACCCGCCGCCGACCCGAACTGGACCCGCAAGCCGAACATCGGATTCTCGCAGGTGGGCTACACGCCCTGGCAGAAGAAGGTGGCCGTGGTTGAACTTGACAAGAACGACCCGGTGGCCGCAACGGCAAAAATCGTGAAAGTGGCTGCCGACGGCTCGCAAAGCGTTGTGCTTGAGCCAAAAGTTGAAGAATGGGGCGTCTACTACAATCGCTACAACTATGCACGAATCGACTTTTCGGCTCTGACCGACATCGGATTGTATTATATTGAGTATAAGGGCGAAAAGACCAACATCTTCCCCATCGCCGAATCAGTTTACGCCGATAAGTGGCAGGCGTCGCTCGACGTGTGGCTGCCCGGACAAATGGACCATATGGAAGTGAAGGAAGCCTATCACATCATCCACGGCCGCTCGAATATGGACGACGCTCTGCAGGCGCCCGTCAACTACAGCCAACAGGACGGCTACTCGCAAGGGCCGGTGACGAACACCAAATATAAATCGTTTGAACGGATACCCAATCTGACCGTAGGCGGCTGGTACGACGCAGGCGATTTTGACATTCAGGGCGGAACCGTGACCGGCTTGACAATGCAGTTCGCGCACCTTTGGGAACTCTTCGGGTTGAAGCACGACCAAACATACATTGACCAACGGACGCAGTTTGTGGGCCTTCACCGCCCCGACGGCGTGCCCGACGTGATTCAGCAGGTTGAGCACGGCGTGCTGAACGTGATTGCGCAGGTTGAGAATATCGGTTTTGTGGCGCAGGGCATTGTGCAGCCCACAATGTGGCAGTACGCTCACATTGGCGACGGCGCGACGCAGACTGACGGCAAGCGCTACGACTCGTCGCTGAAGCCGTACGAAGTGCGTGGCGACCATTCGGGCACCCGCGACGACAGGTTGGCCTTCACAGGCAACTTCTCGCCTGCCAACACAATGCCCGACATTGCCGCTCTGGCAGCCGCCGCACGCGTGCTGAAGGATTTCAATCCCGAAGTTGCCGAACGTGCTCTGCGCAACGCTAAATCGCAGTGGGACAAATATTTTGAGACTGCCGCGCCCGACCACCCCGCCAACAAGCGCAGCCGCAACTGGGACTATCAGGGCGACCTTCGCATAATGCCCGCCATTGAACTCTGGCGCACCACGGGCGACAAAAAATATCTTGACTTCTTCCGACCAATTCTGCTCAATCAGTTGAGTCAGAAGCCCGCTGCCACCGACCGCGCGCTGTTCGGCAACGGCGGCGCAGTTGCACGCGCTCTTGAGGTGTATCCGTATATGGACGACGAATTCAAGGCAGCCGTGAAAGCGGCAATCCCTGCGTTTGTTGAGCAAGCGCAAAAGACGGCCGAACAGACACCCTACGGCGTGCCAATCTTCGGGCGTGGCTGGGGCGGCACCGAAATTGCAATGAACTGGGCCTACAACAACTATCTGGTTTGGAAGTATTTCCCCGATATGATTGACCCCGAACTGGTTCTGAACGGAATGCACTTTATGTTCGGGCGGCACCCCTACTCAAATGTCTCGTTTGTGACCGGACAGGGCGTCAACCACAAGAAAGTGGCCTACGGCAGCCACCGCGCCTTCTACAACGCCGTGGCAGGCGGCATTGCACCTGGACTGATGATGTTCAAGCCTGATTTTCTGGAACATAAAGACGACTATCCGTTCCTTTGGGGCGAGAACGAATGCTGCACCCGCAACATTCCGACGTATATCAGTTTTGCTTTGGGCTGCGAAGAGATTACACAGTGGATGAGCAAGAAAAAGTGAGAAACAATTGTGGATTTTCCACTTATAACTTTAGCCTTCCGATTTGTTTCGGAAGGCTTTTTATTTGAAAAAACTTGTACCTTGCACCTTATAATAATCTGTAAAACGATGAAAAAAACAAATCTTCTATTAGCAGCCATTGCGCTGACTGTTTGCTCGTGTGCAGAACAGCAGCCAGGCATTGTCGCCGTCACGGATGGCAAGATTCAAGGCACGGTAACCGACAGTATGTCAATCTTCAAGGGCATTCCGTTTGCCGCGCCGCCTGTTGGCGATTTGCGTTGGAAAGCACCGCAGCCCGTGGTGCCTTGGGACACAATCCGACAAGCCACGCAATACGCCGCAATCCCAATGCAGGGCGGACAATCGCCCTACGGCGTGAGCGAAGACTGCCTTTATCTGAACGTCTGGACACCGGCAAAATTGGCCAACGACAAATTGCCCGTGCTGGTTTGGATTTACGGCGGCGGATTCTCGTTCGGCTCAACTTCGGAACCAACTTACGACGGTGCCGACCTTGCCAGCAAAGGCGTGGTGTTTGTCAGCATTGCCTACCGCGTGGGACAAATCGGCTTCTTCTCGCACCCTGAACTGTCGGCTGAAAACCCAAACCACGTTTCGGGTAACTACGGCCTGCTCGACCAAATTGCTGGCTTGCAATGGATTCAGAACAACATTGCGGCCTTTGGCGGCGACCCTGCAAAAGTCACCATTTTCGGCGAGTCGGCGGGCGGCATATCGGTTAGTATGCTTTGCGCGTCACCGTTGGCCAAAGGGCTGTTCCGCGGTGCCATATCGCAGAGCGGCGGCTCGTTCGGTCCTACCCGTCCGACAACCTATCCGGGCGAGAATATGAAAACACAGGCTCAAGCCGACGACGACTGCCTGAAGATTGCCGAACAACTTGGCGCAAAATCGATTGCCGACCTGCGCGCCCTTGATGCCAAAGAGTTCTTGAAGTTCGGTATGAACGGCGGCGGCGCGTGGCCGATTGTCGACGGATATGTGATTCCTGGCGACCAGTTCGAACTCTACGAGCAAGGTCGGTACAACGATGTTGCAGTGCTCATAGGCTATAATTCAGACGAAGGCGCAAGTTTCAACTTTGGCGGCAATTCGCCCGAAAACCACGAGGCTAGCGTCCGCCAGCGCTACGGCAAATTTGCCGACGACCTGCTCAATGCCTACCCAATGACCGACGGCAAGGTGATGAAAACCGCACGCGACCTGATGCGCGATGCCGCCTTCGGTTGGCAGACGTGGTCGTGGGCACGTTTGCAGGCAAAGACTGGTAAATCAGACGTTTATCTCTACTATTTCGACCAGCACCCCAACAATCCGAACCCCGACGCAGGCTCACCGCACGGCCAGGATGTGGGCTTTGTGTTCCAGCATTTGGACGGCAACAACTCGTCGGATTCTGATGTTGCGCTATCGAAAGCAATGGGCGACTACTGGACCAACTTTGCCAAATACGGCACACCAAACGCCCCCGACTCTAAACTGCCCGAATGGCCGAAATTCACCAACGACAATCCGCAGGCAATGTACCTGACCGGCCCAACGCCATTTGTCGGTCCCGTTCCGTCGGAAGAAGCGCTCAAGGTTCTCGACGGCTATTTCGCCTGGCGCCGCACCGATGAGGGCAAAGAGTGGGCTAAATGATTGTGCAGACAATAATTTTGAAACAAATTGAAGCAAGTATTTTAAATCACTTAATACACTAAACTACAATTTTTTATGAATCACATTTTAAAAAAATCGTCAATGCTGGTTGCGGTATGCGCAATGGCATTGCAAATCTCGGCGCAGCCTGGCGCACCGCAGGTTCAGTCGCCAGTTGTCAACAAAGACAACACCGTGACATTCAACTACTTAAACAAAAACGCACAAAAGGTGGAAGTTGACGTTCAGTTTGCTGGCCGCCACGAGATGAAGAAGGACGACAAGGGCGTCTGGACAATCACCCTCGGCCCCACCACACCCGACATTTACCCCTACTGCTTTATTGTTGACGGTATGCAGGTTATGGACCCGCAGAACGCCGAATGGTTCCCCAACGAGGGCTTCAAAAACAGCCTTCTCGATATGCGCGGCGACTTCAACCTGCCCCACGCTCTGAAAAACGTTCCGCACGGTAGCGTTGAGTATGTAACTTACTGGTCCGACGCAGCCAGAACCTACTGCAAGGCAATCATTTATGTTCCGCCTACCTACTACAACGGCAAGAACGCCAATTACCCTGTAATGTACCTTATCAGCGGCACAACCGACACCGAAGAGGTGTATTTCAAGGTGGGTAAGATGAATCTGATTCTCGACAACCTTATTGCCGCTGGCAAGGCCAAAGAGATGATTATTGTTCTGCCCTACGGCAACCCCAACCGCATTGCTGGCGAGGGCGACACTCCCGCTATGCAGTTTGATATGTTTGGCAAGGATTTCCTCAACTACCTTATGCCGTTTGTTGAGAAGAACTACCGCACAATCAACGATGCCGCTCACCGCGCCATTGGCGGATTCTCGCGCGGTGGCAACCAGGCTCTGAGCATTGGCCTGAACAACTTGGACAAATTCTCGCACCTCTGCTCCTACAGTTCGTTCACACAACTGCGCCCTGGCCAGTTGGACGACGCCAAATCGCTGAACGCCAAGATAAAACTCTTCTGGCTCGGTGTTGGCAGCGACGACTTCCTCTATGGCAACGCCCGCGATTTTATGGTTGAACTCGACAAGCACAACATTAAGAATATGAAGATTATAACCTCCGACAAGCACGGCCACACCTGGATGAACGCGCGTTTCTTCCTCGAGGAATCGCTTCCGCGACTGTTCCAGGCCAATCCCTACAAGGGCGCCAATATGAAGGTTACTCTTCCCGAAGCCAAACAAGACCAGCAGTTTACACCTGGCGTAATGGCTCGTCTGTTCCCGAAACCTGTTGTTTCGCCCGAATATTACAAAGACGGCAGCGTAACATTCCGAATCAAGGCCGAAAACGCCAAAGAGGTTAAACTCGACCTCAATCAACTGTTTGGCGGACAGAAAACTATGACCAAAGATGCCGATGGCGTTTGGAGCATTACCATTGCCACCGACCGTCCCGACATTTACCCTTACAACTTTATTGTTGACGGCACCGCCATTTGCGACCCGAACAATATGGACATTTTCCCCAACGAGGGATTCAAAGGCAGCCTTGTCGATATTCGCGGCAAAGAGCCTGGAATGCAGGATATTCAGAAAGTTCCGCACGGCACTGTGGCATATCGCTTCTACCACTCTAACACTCTCGGCATCGACCGCCCAATGTGCGTTTACACACCCGAAGGCTACAAACCCGATGGCAGCGAGAAACTTCCCGTGCTTTACCTAATCCACGGTATGACAGACACTTACGAGACTTGGTTCAAAGTAGGCCACGCCAACACAATCCTCGACAATATGATTGCTCAAGGTCTGGCCAAACGTATGATTGTTGTAATGCCGTACGCCAACCCCTATCCCGAAATGATTCTGCAAGGCAAGGCTGAGCGTTACGACGCAATGGACACCAAGAAGATTGTTGATGAAATCACAAAAGAGGTTGTGCCTTATATCGAGAAGAATTACAATGTTTTGACCGATGCCGACAACCGCGCCATTGCAGGCTTCTCGCTTGGCGGCCGTCAGACTTTGGCAACTGGTCTGGGCAATCCCGATATGTTCCACTACGTGGCTGCATTTGCCCCGGCAATCTTCGGCAACGAGTACGAGACCAACTTCCAGAATGGCACCTACGCCCCCATTGCCGACCTTCAGAAGAAACTGAAATTTATGTTCCTGGGCACTGGCACCGAAGATTTCCTGATTCAGGCTTCACGCGGCCTCGACAAATACCTGACCGACCAGAATCTGAAGCACACCTTCTACAACCCGGGCGGCGGCCACACCTGGATGAACTGCCGCGACTACCTTGAACTGACTGCAAAAGAGTTGTTTAAATAGCAATGTAGGGACACAACGCGTGTGTTCGATAATAAAAAAGCCTTCGGCAATGTGCCGAGGGCTTTTTTGTTGTATTTCGAATTCAACATTCACATTTACGTAATTCGCCATTTGTGAATAAAATGTTTGTAGCTTTTTTCACTGCGCTTTCGCGATAAAAATATATTTAAGCCCCGAAAACGGGCATTCTGCCTAAAATAACAACAGTATGAAATACAAAAGTTTAGTTGCGATAGACGATTACTCGAAAGACGACTATCTTGAGATTATGGACCTTGCGGCCTACTTCGAGAAGAATCCGGTTCAGAAACTGCTCGACGGCAAAGTGGCTGCCACACTGTTCTTCGAGCCATCGACACGCACGCGGTTGAGTTTTGAGAGCGCCGTCAACCGGTTGGGCGGCAAGGTTTTAGGCTTTTCGGACAGTTCGCAGACAAGCGTTTCGAAAGGCGAGACGCTGAAAGACACCATTTTAATGGTGGGCTGCTACGTTGACCTTATCATTATGCGCCACCCGCTCGAAGGCGCGGCACGTTACGCATCAGAGATTTCGAAGGTGCCGATTATCAACGCCGGCGACGGCGCCAACCAGCACCCATCTCAGTGCCTGCTCGACCTGTACTCAATCACCAAAACGCAGGGGACGCTTGAGAATCTGAAGATTACAATGGTTGGCGACTTGAAATACGGTCGCACGGTGCACTCGCTCATTATGGCGCTGTCGCACTTCAACCCGACATTCAGTTTCATTGCACCCGAAGAGTTACGGTTGCCCGAAGAGTATCGCACCTTCCTGCAACAGCGCAACATACCGTTTGAAGAGCACACCGAGTTGGCGCCCAACATCAACGACTGCGACATTCTGTATATGACCCGCGTTCAGCGTGAGCGTTTTGCCGACCCGCTTGAGTATGAGAAGGTTAAGAACGTTTACATTCTGAAAAACAGTATGCTTGACCACACCAAGCCGAATATGAAGATTCTGCATCCGCTGCCGCGCGTGAACGAAATCAGCACCGACGTTGACGACAACCCGAAGGCCTACTACTTTGAGCAGGCTCAAAACGGCGTCTACACCCGTCAGGCGATAATTTGTAAAGTACTGCAACTCAAATAAATCAGACTATGAAGAACACAAAAACCCTGAGCGTTTCGGCCATCGAGAACGGAACCGTAATCGACCATATTCCGGCACAGAACCTGTTCAACGTCATATCAATCTTAGGACTCGACCAACTCACTGAAAGTCAGATAACTTTCGGCTACAATCTGCCCAGCGAGAAGTTGGGCCGCAAAGCCATCATCAAAATTGCCGACAAGTTTTTCGAAGACATTGAAGTGGACAAAATCGCCCTTGTTGCGCCGCACGCAAAACTCAATATCATAAGGAATTACGAAGTTGTTGAGAAGCGTCAGGTGAACGTTCCCGAGCAGATTTTCAACATCGCCCGCTGTATGAACCCGAAGTGCATCACCAACCACGAGAACATCCCGACGAAATTCCGCGTGATAAACGACGGCAAAATCAAGCTCAAATGCTGCTACTGCGAGAAGGACACCGACATTGAGCATATGAAGTTGATCAGATAGTATTCTGATTTCAAGACACATAGGAGGATTGTTTCGCCGCTGAATAGGTAATTAATTCAACGGTTAGTATCCGCCATTCGCAATTTAAAAAGTCCATCGGCAAAAATAAAAACCGCCCCAAAAAGGCCACCATTCCAATAAATGACTACATTTGCACCGATGGAGCACACTTTAGATTGTTAGAGTATTTCCATTTTATTGATTTGCACTTAAATGTGCAGTTTTTTTAAAGTTGGTTACTTATAACCACCCGACTTGAGAAACGGTCAATAAGAGTAGTAAAAGTAAATATTTACTATATAGACTCTGACAATCTGCCGAGGTTCACCACAAGCAGATAAAGTAAACAAGAAAGGTAGTATTGTTTAATTTTTTAAAACGCTTGAAATGAATCAAGACCAAGCACCTATCTACGAGGCTCTGGAAGAATTCCGAAGAAAACGCATTGTACCGTTCGACGTACCTGGCCACAAACGAGGCCGAGGCAATCCAGATTTGGCAAAACTGTTTGGAAAACAGTGTGTTGAGATTGACGTCAACTCAATGAAGCCGCTCGACAACCTTTGCCACCCCATCTCGGTCATCAAGAAGGCCGAAGAGTTGGCCGCCGAAGCCTTCCACGCCGCGCACGCCTTCCTAATGGTGGGCGGCACCACATCGTCGGTGCAGACAATGGTGCTCACGGCCTGCAAGAAGGGCGACAAAATCATTCTGCCGCGAAACGTGCACCGCAGCGTCATCAACGCGCTGGTGGTGAACGGCGCCACACCCATCTACGTCAACCCCGATATGGACCGCCGTCTGGGTATCGCCCTTGGAATGAAGATTTCGCAGGTTGAGAAGGCCATCGAGGCCAACCCCGACGCTGTGGCCATTCTGGTGAACAACCCCACCTACTACGGCATCTGCTCGAATCTGAAAAAAATTGTTGAACTGGCGCACGCCCACAATATGCTGGTGCTGGTTGACGAGGCGCACGGCACGCACTTCTATTTTGGTGAGAATATGCCAATTACGGCAATGGCGGCTGGCGCCGATATGTCGTCAATCAGTATGCACAAATCGGGCGGAAGCCTGACACAGAGTTCGTTTCTGCTCATCGGCGAAAGCGTGAGCGCTGGCTACGTTAGGCAGGTGATAAACCTGACGCAGACCACAAGCGCGTCGTATCTGCTGCTGGCGAGTCTCGACATATCGCGCCGCAACCTGGCCATCCGCGGCAAGGAGGCTTTCGCCGAAGTGCAGCGCATTGCCGACTACGCCCGCACCGAAATCAACAAAATCGGCGGATACTACGCCTACGGCAAGGAATTGATTAACAACGACAGCATCTACGATTTCGACACCACCAAACTGACGGTCTTCACCCTTGACATCGGCTTGGCGGGCATTGAGGTTTACGACCTTCTGCGCGACGAGTACGACATTCAGGTTGAGTTGGGCGACATCGGCAACATATTGGCTTACATATCGATAGGCGACCGAATGCGCGAGGTTGAGCGGCTTGTGAGCGCACTCTACGACATTCAGCGCCGCTACCGCCGCGAGCGCACGGGCCTGTTCGACCACGAGTACATCAACCCGTCGGTGGTTATGACGCCGCAAGAGGCCTTCTACGCGGCCAAAGAGGAAATGATTCCCATCCGCGAGACCAACGGCCGCATCTGCACCGAGTTTGTTATGTGCTACCCCCCTGGAATCCCGATTCTGGCACCTGGCGAGCGCATCACGCAGGAAATCATCGATTACATTCTGTACGCCAAAGAGAAAGGCTGCTCAATGACTGGCCCCGAGGACGAGAAAATCGAGCGGCTGAATGTGATTCGGGAGCAAACCATTTATTGATTGATTGAATAACTGAATGCGTGAATGAATGAAATTGTTGAAATAAAGTCAATTAGCAAACATATCTATTAATCAGTCAGTCAATTAATCAATTAGTCTATAAATCAATCAATCAGTTATTGAAAAATGGAATTCTGGTTTTCTGAACATCACACCGAAAATGTAAAGTTCTCTGTAAAAGTGGACAAGCACCTTTACACGAACGAGACTGACCTGGGGCGCGTCGATATTTTTGAGTCGCTCGAGTTCGGGAAGTTTCTGGCGGTTGACGGCTACATCATCTTCACCGAGCGCGACGAGTTCATCTACGACGAAATGCTGAGCCACGTGCCAATGGCCGTGCACCCCAACCCAAAGAGCGTGCTGATTTTCGGTTCGGGCGACGGCGGTGTGGTGGAAGAACTGCTCAAATACAAGAGTCTGGAACGCATTGACCTTGTGGAAGTTAACGACGGCGTGGTGGAAGCCTGCCGCAAATTCTTCCCCGAGACAGCGTCGAGCCTTGACGACGAGCGCGTGACCGTTTACACCGAGAACGCCCTGCGCTTCATCCGACACATCGAGAACGAATATGACGTGATAATTGTGGACTCGGCGGGATTCTACGGGCCTGGCGAGAGTCTGCTCACCCGCGAGTTCTACGGCGGCTGCTACAAGGCGCTGAAGGCCGACGGAATAATGGTGAACCAACATCAGAGCCCCTTCTACGAGGAGGACCGCATTGAGACGCAGAAAGCCCACAAGCGAATTGTCGACAGTTTCCCGATTAGCCGTGTCTATCAGGCACATATACCGTCGTACCCGTCGGGTTACTGGCTGTTCGGATTCGCATCGAAGAAATACCGCCCCGTGCTCGACCTGAACGCCGACGCGTGGAACAAACTGGGAATCAAAACCGATTATTACACCACCAACCTGCACAAAGGCTGCTTTGCGCTGCCCGCCTATGTGGAGCGAATGCTGGCCGACGTGGAGAAGATAAAAGACTGACCGACAATGCTTAACAAGAACATTGAGACATTCATCGGCTGCGACGCCGAATACAGCGAGGCGCGGATTGTGCTCTTCGGAGCGCCGTTCGACTCAACCACGTCGTTCCGCCCTGGCACACGGTTTGCGCCGCACACCATCCGCAGCGAGTCGTTCGGGCTCGAAACCTACAGCCCCCTGCTCGACCGCGACCTTGAGGACATCAGCGTGTTCGACAGCGGCGACCTTGAACTCTGCATCGGCAGCAGCGAGAAGGCGCTTGCGCAGGTTTTGGAACGCACGGCTACCATATTGGCCGACAACAAGTTACCGCTAATGATTGGCGGCGAGCACCTTGTCACTCTGGGCGCTTTCCGCGAAGTGATAAAGAAGTACCCCGACGTTCACATCATCCATTTCGACGCCCACACCGACCTGCGCGACGAGTATCTGGGCGTTGGGTTGTCGCACGCGTGCGTCATCCGCCGCTGCCACGACCTGACGGGCGACGGCCGCATCCATCAGTTCGGCATCCGCTCGGGTGAACGCAGCGAGTTCCGCTGGGCCGCAGAAGGGCACACCGACCTGCACAAATTCAATTTCGACGGTCTGGAAGCCACGGTTAAACAACTGACTGGCAAGCCGATATACTTCACCATCGACCTTGACGTGCTCGACCCGTCGATATTCCCTGGCACTGGCACGCCCGAAGCAGGCGGTGTTGGTTTCAACGACCTGCTGAACGCGATATCGACAGTCTGCGACAACTGCCGTATTGTGGCCGCCGACGTGAACGAACTCTGCCCCACATACGACCAAAGCGGCGTATCGACAGCAGTGGCGTGCAAGGTGGTTAGAGAATTGTTGCTGTCAATTTAGAATTTTGAATTCAGAATTTAGAATAAATATTTAACAATTAAATAATTAACAAATAACAGTGACGGAAGATTAAAGCACAGAAGGCATTTCAAAGACTGTTGTCTGTAGTCCGAAGTCCAAAAAATTGTATCGAAAATGGGAAAAGTTCTAATCATCGGCTGCGGAGGCGTTGCTAGCGTGGCCATTCAGAAATGCGCGCAAAACAGCGACGTGTTTAACGAGATTTGCATTGCAAGCCGCACTGTGA
>JAEEPS010000095.1 GCA_016284875.1 Salinivirgaceae bacterium
ATGGGGATGTTCTGCTCATAAAGTTGGTGCGCCAGGCGGTAAACCACAATGGCGTAGAAACCAGGATAGGTCACAATCACCTCCTCGATTGATTTGGCGGCGGGGTCGCCGTTGAAGATGGCCGTAGCGTCCTCAATCATACGCAGATAGAGCAGTTCGAGCGAGTTCGAGAAGGTGTCAATCTCGTCTTGAATCTGCTCGTCGGCGAGCGAGAGTTGCGCCAGCACCTGCTCCATAAGGTGGCGCATATCGTAGTAGCGGGCCTCGGTCGATTGGTCGTCGTCGCACAAGATGGGGAACAGGAAGTTGACCGTCTTGGTCAGCAGTTGGTGGCTGAGCGACTGCGCAGGAATCTTGCCCGCAGCCTGTCTGCGGAACTGCCCGATGTGTTCGAAAAGTGATTTATCCATTTATGAGAAGTTATAAGTTTTAAGTTTTCGAAGTTAAAAGTTTTAATGTTTAGAAGTTTAGTTTTTATCGATTTCTAAACAGCGAAGCGACTCACCTTCTAAACATCTCACCTTTTTACACCGTCAAATTCACCCCGCACGCCATTAGCACCAGAATCAGGCCGCCTGCAATGATTCGGTAAATGCCGAAAACCTTGAAGCCGTATTTTGTCAGGAACGCCACAAACCACTTCATTGCCAGCAGGGCCACCACAAAGGCCACAATATTGCCGATAATCAGCACGCCCAGATTGTCGGTGAGCAGTTGCAGGCCCTCGTCAGAGAGCAGCAGTTTGAGCATTTTGTAGCCCGACGCGGCGCACATTGTTGGCACGGCCAGAAAGAACGAGAATTCGGCCGCCGCCTTGCGGGTGAGTTTCTGCGCCATACCGCCCACGATTGTCGCCATTGAGCGCGAAACGCCAGGAATCATTGCAATACATTGAAATAGACCAATATACAACGCTCGGCGCTCGGTCAGTTTGGTCTCGTCAGAGCCGCGGTTGAAAATCTTGTCGCAGAAGAGCATAAACACGCCGCCAACAACCAGCATAACGGCCACAACGGTCACGCTCTCAAGCATTTCGTCAATCTTATCGCTGAAAAGCAGACCGATAACCGCGGCGGGAATGAACGCCACCAGCAGTTTCCAGTAGAAATCGAACTTGTGAATCAGGCGTTTCAGCGCCCCTGCGCCTTCGGGCGCGGGCTCGGTGTTCAAGCGGAAGAAACGCTTCCAGTAGAGCACCACCACCGACAGAATGGCGCCGAATTGGATTATCACCGTGAAGGCCTTCACAAACGCGTCGCTCTCAACGCCCAGCAGGCCTTGAGTGATTATCATATGTCCTGTCGACGACACGGGCAGAAACTCCGTCAGCCCCTCGACTATTGCAATGATGATTGATTCGAAAATGCTCATAATTTATTGATTTATTGACTACGGACTACAGACTACGGTCAACGGACACAAATTATTTTTTCTGTTGTCTGATGTCTGAAGTCTGTTGTCCTACATTGTTAATTGTCAAATTTCATTTTATATCCATTCTCGCCAGCGGCGCCACGTCCTGCGTGGTGAACAGGCCAGCCTGATACTTGTAGTAACCCGTAATGGCAATCATTGCCGCGTTGTCGGTGGTGAACGATATTTTCGGGATGAAGATTTTCAGTCCTTCGCGTTCGCCGTAGTCGAGCAGCGCCTGACGCAGACCCGAGTTGGCCGAAACGCCGCCTGCCACGCCCACCTGACGGATGCCCGTCGCCTTAACCAACTTCTTCAGTTTGTTCAGCAGAATCTCGATGATGGTGTTCTGCAGCGACGCGCACAGGTCGGGCAGATTCTCCTTCACGTAGTTCGGGTTGGTCTTCACCGCGTCGCGGATGTGGTACAGGAAACTCGTTTTCAGGCCGCTGAAACTGTAGTTGTAGCCCTCGATGCTCGGTTTGGCGAAACTGATGGCCTTGGGGTTGCCCTCTTTGGCCAACTTGTCGATGATGGGGCCGCTCGGGTAGGGCAGTTCCATAACCTTGCCGCACTTGTCGAAAGCCTCGCCAGCCGCGTCGTCGATGGTGGTGCCCACCACTTCCATATCAAGCGGGCTGCGCACAACCACCAGTTGCGAGTTTCCGCCCGACACCAGCAGGCAGATGAACGGGAACTCGGGTTGGTTGTTGTCGTCGGCGCTCTGCTTCACAAACAGCGCCAGCACGTGGCCCTGCAGGTGGTTCACCTCAATCAGCGGCAACCGTCGCGCAAGCGCAAAACCCTTTGCAAACGACGTGCCCACCAGCAGCGAGCCCAGCAGTCCGGGTCCGCGGGTGAAGGCCACGGCCGAAATCTCGTCGAGCCCGATGCCCGCGTTTTTGATTGCCGCGTCGATGGTTGGGATGATGTTCTGCTGATGCGCGCGCGACGCCAGTTCGGGCACCACTCCGCCGTATTGTTCGTGCACTTTTTGGCTCGAAATGACATTCGAGAGTATAACTCCGTCGCGGATAATTGCGGCAGAAGTGTCATCGCATGACGATTCTATACCTAAAATTGTGATGCTCATAAATATTTGAATTCAAGTGTCTGCAAAAAGAATATTTTTGGGGCACTTATAATAAACGCGCAAAAGTATTAAAAAAGCCATAAAAATATTGTCGGTTTTTGTCCTGATATTGGTCGGGATAGTGGTATTCGTGTGGTCGGCGTTGCGATCGCCGCTGATTCAGACCATGCTGGCCAATCAGATAACCACAGTGTTGAGCCGCACGCTCGGCGCCGATGTGTCGGTGAAGAAGGCGCGCTACTATATCCGCCAGGGGCTCACCTTGCAGGACGTGCTGATTCGCTGCCCCAACGGCGACACGCTGCTCTATGTGCCGCAACTGTCGGGATATCTTAGCGCGGTTGACATTGATGAGGGGCGAATCGGTATTCAACGGGCATACGTGCGTGCCGCCCAAGCCAACATCGAAAGGACTGACAGCGTTTTTAACTTCAGTTTTCTGCTTGAGGCCTTCAACAAGCCCGATACTGCCAAAAGCCGTCTGCGTCTCGACATGGACGAGATTACTCTTGTGCAAACCAACGTGGTTTTTAATGATAATGGTAAGGTACACAGTTTCAATGATATCAGTATCGATATAAGTGATTTTGCAATGGATGGTGATTCGCTGTCGGCACGGCTCGAGTCGTTCTGTACCAGTTATAATGACTTGGTAGAAATTGATAATCTGGAAATGGATTTTGTTGTGAATGACGGCGTTATCGTGTTTGACAATATCAAACTAGATACTCGCAACTCAAGCATGCGCGTGAACGATGTCAGACTGGCAACGGGCGCGGGGCTTTCGTATAGCGCCGACATTGCCGATATGAGTATTAGTCCGGCAGAGTTTGCCTTTCTGCTGCCGCAATTGGAAGGAAAGGATGACCGCATAGGTTTGAGCGGTCATTTTGAAGGTGATAAGCGGCAAGTTTTGGGGCGCAGCGTGAAGGCCGAATTCAGCGACAACACCTCAGCCGATATGGATTTTAAATTGCAGGGAATCAATAATATTGATAGTCTGGCATACTCGTTCGTGATAAATGATTTGAACGCCACAAGCGAAGACCTGCTTGCCATAATCGGTCGCTATGCCGAAGCCGATACCAGCAGCATGGCGCGGGTTTTGAACGCGCTAGAGATGGTCAAGATGCATGGTGAGGCTGAAGGCACGCTGAGCAATGTCAAGGCCAATGTGGGTGTCAGGACGGGTTTGGGCGGCGTTCGTCTCGACTGCTCGGTGCAAAAAAACAAAAACAAGACGCTGGATGTGGAGGGAACTCTCAAATCAACACCTATCGGGCTTGAACCGCTTTTGGGCTCCGACCTTAACCTTCGGGTTGACATCAAAGCCGATGGTCGTTTGGGCGACATTGAACAGACCAGTCTGAATCTGATGGGTTCGGTTACCGACATCAGTTATTCGGGGCACACCATCGACTCGGTATCGGTTGACGGACAACTGGAGTCGCGGATGTTCAACGGCCAGCTCAGTTCGTTCGATGAGAATTTGCGTTTCGATTTCGACGGCCTGGTCAACTATGGTGACAGTTCCAATTTCCGGTTCCAATCGTTCGTCTATTACGCCAATCTTGCGGCTCTCGGCATTGGCACCGATTCTGCGGCCAATCTGTCGTTCAATGTAAATGCCAATTTCACCGGACCAAACATTGATTTGGCCGAAGGCCGGATTGATGTAACCGATATCTATTATTTCGGCGATTCCACTTATTTCGCAACCGACACAATGACCGTTTTGTCGCTGAATACAATTGAGGGCAAGTCCGTCAGCCTGACGTCGGAATTTATTGTGGTTGAGGCGGAAGGACCTTTTAAATTGAGTGAATTGCCCAGTTCAGTAGGCAGGTTTGTGGAGCAGTTTGCCAATGGTCAGACGTTGGTTGAGCAGACAGGCGGCAACACCGTGAAATTCGATGTGGTGGCCACTTATCCGCACCCGCTCACTGAGCAGTTTGCCCCGTGGATAACCATTGCGTCGGGAACGGAACTCAGCGGAACATATTCCGATAGTACTAATTTACTGAATTTAAAACTATTATCGTCAAATATTTATACAAAAGAGGCCGAAATAGAAAATCTGGATATCGAGTTGCATAATATTGATGACAGCCTTATTGTCGCCTTGCGCACTGAAAATGCATATCTGATTGGCTATGAGACGATGAACAATCTGGCAGTGAATGCCATGTTGCGAAATGGCAAGGCGGGCATCGGTATTGGTTGGGATAATGCGCTTATTCACGGACGTAACAGCGGCGACATCAAAACCGATATCTATTTCTGGCGGGAAGACGGCGGAGGCGCTAGAATCAATGTCAAACCATCGTCGGTCACCATGCTCGACACGGTTGTAACGATTGATCCATGCGAGGTGACTATCGACAACAAATCACTGAAGTTCAACAAATTGAATATTAATGGTGGCACAAGCCGTATTTATGCCGATGGTATACTTTCCGAAAATCCCGACGACAGTCTGTCTGTTGATATATCAAACCTGAATCTCGGTTTTGTGTCGGATATTTTCGGACTGCGGACTCGCTTCACCGGTTTTGCCTCGTGTCGGTCCAATTTGAAGGACTTGAAGGGTGAAAAGCGCATTAACGGCAATTTGGAAGTGCGCGATTTCAGCATCAACAAGCAACGTTTCGGAAATGTGGGCGCTCGTGCAATGTGGGACATGGAGAAGCAGCGGCTACTGGTCGATGGTGCATTGTCGGACAGGGGAGGAGTGTCGCATACGGCGTTTAACGGATACATAGATCCTGCGAACTTTTTCATGGATCTCGATGCCGAAGCGTCGCATCAGGATGTGGAATTTCTTAATCTGTTTCTTTCCGGACTATTCAGTGAACTTGCGGGTTCGTTTAGTGGCGCAATGCACCTTGAAGGTGAACTTACTTCGCCACGATGGTACGGAAAACTCGGGCTTGAGAACGCGCGGCTGACCGTCAGACCAACCAAGGCCACCTACATTGTGAACGACACTCTGGAGTTCAACGACAACCAGATTCTCTTCAACAACGTTCAGGGACAGGATGCCGAGGGCGGACAGGCTCAACTCAACGGGCGCATCTGGCACCGCGATTTCAGAGAGTTCAATCTCGATTTGAGAATCTTTGCCGAAAACATTATTGCCCTCAACACCCGCGCCACCGACTCGCCGCTATGGTACGGCAAGACATACGCCAGTGGCATTGTCGACATCACCGGTTCAAACCGCCGCATTGTTGATATCAATATCAGCGCTACCACCATGCCCAAGAGCATGTTCTACATCACGATGGAGGGTCGCAACGACCTGACTGAGAACGATTTCATCACCTTTGTCTCGAAAAACAACGTGAAGAATATCAATGATGTGAAGAAGAAAAGTCGGAAGCCTGCGGCGGTTGTTGAAGCGCCGCCATCGGTTACTAACCTGAACCTCGACCTTAAGGTGACGCCCGATGCCGAGATACAGATTGTGTTCGACCCCACCATTGGCGATGCCTTGCGCTCCAACGGCTCGGCTGACCTCAACATCCGCCTTGAGGACGATAAATTTTCGATTTTCGGAACATACCTTATCAGCAAAGGAGATTTCACCTTTACGCTGCAGAATGTCATCAGCAAGCGGCTCGATTTGCAGTCGGGCAGTTACGTGACGTGGACTGGCGACCCGCTTGACGCCATCATTAATATTGATGCCGCCTATAAACTTCGGAAGGTGCCTGTTTACTCGCTCACGCTTGATGAGGAGGACCGTGACAAGCGAGTTCCGGTCAACTGCCATCTGCTGATGACTAATAAGTTGGTGTCGCCAAATATTAGTTTTTCAATCGATATGCCATCGACAACCACAAAAGTTGAGGAAATTGAGCAGCTCAATAGTCTGCCCGAGGACGACCTTAACCAGCAGGTGATTTCTCTGCTGATGCTCAAAAAGTTTTATCCGCTCACAAGCGTATCGGACAACTCCACAGGCTCAACGGCAGCCACACTTGGCTATGGCACGGCCAGCGAGCTCCTCTCTAACCAGTTGAGCAAATGGATAAGCCAGGTGAGCACCAGTTTCGACTTGGGTGTGGCCTATCGTCCTGAGACTGAGATAAGTTCGGAGGAATACGAGTTGGCGCTATCAACATCGCTTTGGGACGACCGTATCACGGTGAGCAGCAACTTCGACGTGAGCAACCAGACAAACAGTGAGTCGGAGGATGGCACCAACACCCAATACACCACCGACTTTTCTGTCGAATTGAAACTCAACAAGAAAGGCAACGTGCGGCTGCGAGCCTTCCAGAAGGTGAACGAGGACCTCATCTACGATGACGTGCCGTACACCCGCGGACTTGGAATCTTTTACACCGAGGATTTCAACAATTTCGGCGAACTTTGGCGCCGTTGGTTCCGTCGGAAGGATGCTCGAAAACCCGAAGATGGTTTAAGCCTCCAGTAACTTCACCTTCACTTCTTCAAATCCTCCACCAACCGTGCAACTGCCTTATCCACTGTTGGCTCGGCCTCGAGTGCCTTGACGAAGGCGCTGCCTACAATGGCGCCGCTTGAGTATTGGCAGGCCGCGTCGAAGGTGGCTTTGTTGGATACGCCGAAGCCAACCAACGTGCGGTTTTTCAGGCCCATAGCGGCTATGCGTTTGAAGTAGGCCTGTTTCTCGTCGTTGAAACTCTTCTGCGCGCCTGTTGTCGAAGCCGACGACACAAGATAGACGAAGCCCGTGCTAATGTCGTCGATACGGCGGACGCGCTCCTCGTCGGTTTCGGGGGTTACGAGCAGCACGAATTTCAGGCCGTAGCGCTCGGCAATGGGCTTGTAGTGCGACTCGTACTCCTCAAGCGGAATGTCGGGGATAATGAACCCGTCGACGCCAACCTCGGCGGCCTTGCGGCAATAGTTCTCGAACCCGAACTGCATTGCGGTGTTCAGATAACCCATCATAATCAGCGGAATATCAGTTACTTGACGGATATCTTTCAACTGCTCGAAAAGCAGCGCCTGTGTCATCCCGTTGTCGAGCGCGCGTTGGCTGCTGTGCTGAATCACAGGGCCGTCGGCCATCGGGTCAGAGAATGGCACGCCAATCTCAATCATATCAACACCCGCGGCGGTCAGGCTGCGAATGACCTCTGCGGTGCTGTCCTTTGTGGGGAATCCCGCAGTGAAGTAAACCGATAAAATGTTGTTTTTCTTCTCCGAAAATAATTTTGCTATTCTGTCCATATTGTTAAATGTTTAGTGTTTAGAGTTTAGTTTTTTGACTTCGGACATCAGACTACAGACTACGGACGAATTTGAGTCGGAAATTGTTGTCAATTGTCTTATGTCATTAATCTGTGTTATCTGTGCGATTATTAAGTGTTTTCCGTGGTTAAATCAGCAATGAACCTCCGCAGTTTCGCCACGTCTTTCAGCGCTGGTGCGGTCTCGAATCGGCTGTTCAGGTCGATACCTGCCAACTGCGGGTGGCTGATTGAGCGAATGTCGGCAGCATCGTCGGCAGAGATTCCGCCGCTCAGCAGAAATGGCGTATCTTGCTTGTATTTAGCCAAAATGCTCCAATCGAACTTGACTCCCGCGCCACCATAGCCCGCCGTGCGCGTGTCGAACAAAAATAGGTCGCAACAGTCTGAATATGAAGCGCATTGCGCAAAATCGGCAGCCGACGAAATGCCAAACGCCTTGATAACCTTCAAACCCGTTTGACGCAAGGCGGCGCACTCGGCGGGGCTCTCGTTGCCGTGAAGTTGGACGGCGTTCAAACGGAACCGCACGGCAATGTCGGCAACGGCCGCAACCGTCTCATTTACAAACACTCCCACCTTGAGCGCGGGTGCGAAACTGGCGGTCAGGTGCGGCAGCGGCTCGGTGCCCACAAATCGCGACGAGCGGGCGTAGAAAATCAGCCCCATCATATCGGGTTTCAGGCGGCGAACCTGCTCAATATTGTCGGCATCACGCATTCCGCAGACTTTAATCAGCATAACTGTCAGATTTTTGCAGCCGTCGCAACTCATCGATAAACTTATTGAGAGCCAACGGCGGGTTATCGGTTTTCATAAAAGTCTCGCCCATCAGGAACCCGCGGAAGCCCTCGCGGCGCAGTTTCACAACCGTTTCGGGCGACGACAATCCGCTTTCCGAAATCTTCAGGAAACGGTCGGGAATGCTGTGGCAAAGCCTGATAGATGCCTCAATATCAACATTGAAGGTCTTCAGGTTGCGGTTGTTGATGCCCACAATGTCGATGCTGTCGCAGATATGGCCTGTCTCGTCGGACGAATGTAGTTCCAAAAGCGTCTCGAGCCCCAACTGGTGAGCCTTGTCGGCCAATCGGCGGCACTCGTCGGGCGATAGGATGGCGGCAATAAGCAGCACCGCGTCGGCACCGCTGCCTTTGGCCATCAGCAACTGATAGTCGTCAATCACAAACTCCTTGTAAAGCAACGGAATATCAGTCAGTTGGCGGGCTTCAACCATATATTTCCGCCCTCCGCCGAAAAACTTCTCGTCCTGCAGTACCGACACCGCGCTGGCGCCCGCTTTGGCATAGCCTGGCACTACCGAAGCCACTGTAGCAGCGGGGTTTATGTCGCCTTTCGATGGCGAGCGGCGCTTGAACTCGGCAATGATGCCTGTGTCGGATGCCGCAAGACTCGCCTTGAGCGACACGCAGCGATGGCCGAACTCGGCCGTCTGCTCCCAAAATTCCCGCTTGACGGTCGATTTCAGGTTGTCGATTTCAATGCGCTTGTTGGCGACGATTTCTTCTAAAATATTCATTATCAAGAATTCAGTTCGACAAATTTCTTCAATGTTGCAAGGGCGCGCCCGCTCTCAATCGACTCGCGAGCCTCGGCCATACACTCCTCGACGCTCTTTTGCTGATTGATGGTGTGAATGGCGAATCCTGCGTTGGCCACCACAACGTTCTTCTGGGCGGCTGTGGCGCGATTCTCAAGCACACTGTCGAAAATGTTTTTTGCCTCCTCGGCTGTCTGTCCTCCAAAAATCTCGTTCATCGCAACGCGCTTGAAATCAAACATTTCAGGTGTGTAAATGCGTTCCAATGTGTTCGATGCCACCTTAAATTCGCCTGTGAGCGAAATCTCGTCGTAAACATCGAGACTGGTAACAACACCGTAGTTTATGTTAAGTTTCTGATATACATTGGTATACAGACGCAACTGCGACAAGTCGGCGGTGCCCAAAAGTTGGTTTTTGGGGCGGCACGGATTCACAAGCGGGCCCAAAAGATTGAATATCGTCTTGAATTGCAGACTCTTACGCACTGGTGCCACACCCTTCATTGCTGGGGTGAAAAGCGGCGCGTGCATATAAACAATGCCGCACTGGTCGATTGAACGTGTCAAAGCGGCGGGGTCGTTGGTGAATTTAACACCGTGAAGTTCAATAACATTGCTTGCTCCGCTGACCGATGTTGCACCGTAGTTGCCGTGTTTGGCCACCTTGTAGCCTGCGCCCGCAACAACAAAGCACGAGCAGGTTGAGATGTTGAAGGTGTTTTTGCCGTCGCCGCCCGTGCCCACAATGTCGATTGGGTTGAAAGCGTTGAAATCCAACGGGTTCTGGCTCTGCATAAGAGCCTCGCGGAAGCCGATAATCTCGTCGACGGTGATGTCGCGCATACGGTAAACGGTGAGCAAGGCCGAAACCTGATTCTCGTTGTATTTGCCCTGCGTTACATTGACTAACAGGTTTTTAGCCTCATCGCTAGTCAACACCTCGTGATTGAACAATTTCTCTAATATTGCCTTCATATTGATTGATTTTTAATGATTTACAAAATTCTCAATGATTCTTCTTCCGCCTGGTGTCAGCACCGATTCGGGGTGGAACTGGATTCCGTGCACATCGAACTTGTTGTGGCGCACGGCCATAATGTGCCCTTCCTTGCTCACGGCTGTGATGGTCAGGTCGGGACTGAAGTGCTCGCGGTCAATCACCCACGAGTGATAGCGGCCTGCAATGAGTTGCTTCGGCAGACCTGTGAACAGATAGTCATCGGCAACAACATCGACGGGCGTCTGCACGCCGTGGAACACGTTGCTCAAGTTGGTGAGTTGGCTACCGAATACCTCGCCAATGGCCTGATGGCCCAAACAAACACCCAAAATTGGCTTGGTGGCGGCGTAAGTTTTGATTACATCGATGAGTTGCCCCGCCTCCGACGGAATGCCTGGACCTGGCGACAGCACTAATTTGTCAGCGCTCGCAAGTTGGCTCATCTCAAACTGGTCGTTACGCAAAACCTCAACCTCGGCTCCCGCCTCCTCAATCATCAGAGAAAGGTTGTAGGTGAACGAATCGTAATTATCTATAATTGTGACTTTCATTGTTTTAAATGTTTATAAGTTTTGGACTTCGGACTACAGACTAAAGACATCAGACAATTGTAAAATTGTATTCGTCCGTTGTCCATCGTCTGTTGTCTGTTGTCATTTTAAATCGTTTCCGCTATTTCGATGGCTTTTTTCAGTGCTCCCAACTTGTTGTTAACCTCCTGAAGTTCATTCTCGACATTGCTTTTGGCCACAATGCCGCCGCCTGCCTGGAACCACAATTCGTTGTTGCGGCTCACAAAGGTGCGGATGGTGATGGCCTGGTTGAGCGAGCCGTCGAGACCGATGACGCCGATGCAGCCACCGTAAGCGCCGCGGTTGTGCGGTTCAATCTCGCTGATGAGTTGCATTGCGCGAACTTTCGGTGCACCGCTCAATGTTCCTGCTGGGAAGGTGTCGATAAACGTGCGGACTGGGTCGGCAGCGGGACGCAGGGTGCCGCTCACACGGCTCACAAGGTGAATCACGTGGCTGTAGTATTGCGTCTCTTTGAAGAAATCGACCTTCACTCCTGTGCAGTTGCGGCTCAAATCGTTGCGGGCAAGGTCAACAAGCATCACGTGCTCCGCGTTCTCTTTCGGGTCGGCGAGCAGGGCGGCTGCAAGTTCCTCATCCTCTTTGCGGTTGCCCGTGCGGCGGGTTGTTCCCGCAATGGGGTCGATGTAGGCGCGGCCTTCGTCGATGCGGCAGTGAGTCTCGGGCGACGAGCCCAACAGACGGAATCCGCCGAAATCGAAATAGAACAGATATGGTGACGGGTTGATGCTGCGAAGTGCGCGGTAAAGTTTGAAATCGTCGCCGCTGAACTTCTGCACGAAACGTCGCGAAAGCACAATCTGGAAAACATCGCCGCGAAGGCAGTGCGCTATTCCCTTGCGGATGTTGGCGCGGTGCTCGTCGTCGGTGAGTGTGCTAGTGGTCTCGCCTACACGTTTGAAGGCGTATTCCACAATATGGTTGCCTGTGATTTTTGCCTCAATATCAGCAAGTTTGCTCTGTTCGCCGTCGGCCAACAACTCAATGAGCAGCAACTCGTGGCGGAAATCGTTGAAAACCACCACATATTTAAACAAGGTGTAGCACATATCGGGTGCGTCGTTTTGGTCGGTGACGCTGTCCTTGACGGGAATGCTCTCGAAGTAGCGAGTGGCGTTGAACGTTGTGTAGCCGTAGAGTCCGCAGTAGCGAAGGTAATCGCCCTTGACGCTGAACTGGCTCAAAAACTCGTTAATGGCCGCATCCACTTTGTAATCGGCGCCAATTTCGCGCTGGCAACTGGTGTGGTCGGGGAAGGTGAGAGTGGCTTTGCCGTGGCTCACCTGCACGCTGGCCATCGGTCCAATGGCAATGAACGAGCGGTTGTTTTCACTTCCGTGATAATCGGAACTTTCCATCAGGACGCTCTGCGAGAAAGCGTCACGCAGTTTCAAATAGGTGCTCACTGGTGTGTGAAGGTCACCCAAAATTGTGCGGTAATTGATTTTATAACTATACATAGACTTAAATATTTGAATATTACAATTTTCCATCAAAATATGTCGAGAAGGTGTTCATATCCTTGTCGCCGCGGCCCGAAACGGTGAGCACCACCACATCGGTCGGTTTGAAATCGACTTTCGAAAGTGCGGCCAAAGCGTGCGCGCTCTCGATGGCTGGGATGATTCCCTCGAGACGGGTGAGTCGCAGGGCAGCCTGCATTGCGTCGCTGTCGGTGATGGCAAGCACCTTCGAGCGTCCGCAGCGTGCCAGGTGGGCGTGCATCGGGCCAATGCCAGGATAGTCGAGACCAGCCGAAATTGAGTATGGCTCAATGATTTGGCCGTCGTCGGTCTGCATCACCAGCGATTTGCTGCCGTGCAGCACACCCACGCGCCCCAGGTGAATGGTGGCGGCGCTCTTGTCGGTGTCGACGCCCAGACCAGCGGCCTCGGCGGCAATGAGTTTCACGTTGTCTGCGTCCAAATAGTGGTAGAACGTTCCAGCCGCATTGCTTCCGCCGCCCACGCAGGCCACCAGATAATCGGGGTTCTCGCGGCCTTCCTGCTCCTTCAGTTGGCGCTTAATCTCCTCACTGATAACCGATTGGAAGCGGGCAACCATATCGGGGTATGGGTCGGGGCCCACCACCGAGCCGATAATGTAGAAGGTGTCGCGCGGATTGCAGCACCAGTCGCGAATGGCCTCGTTGGTGGCGTCTTTCAGCGTGCGGTTGCCCGACATCACGGGAACGACCTTGGCGCCTAACATCTTCATTCGCTGCACGTTGAGAAACTGCCGCTTGACGTCGGTCTCGCCCATATAAACCACGCACTCCATATTCATCAGCGCGCAGACGGTGGCCGTTGCCACTCCGTGCTGACCAGCGCCCGTCTCGGCCACAATGCGCGTCTTGCCCATCCGCCGCGCCAGCA